>JAOZTQ010000068.1:2271-7238 GCA_029939085.1 Candidatus Nanopelagicales bacterium | reverse complement strand
CTGGAACGCATCGAATGTCAGGCTGCGTGTACCCACGCGCCGGTGCTGACAGTCGATTGGGAGTTTTTCGATCATTCAACAATCGCCGAGGCGATAGATGTCATTGATCGCCTGACCGCGGGAGAAGAGGTTATGCCAACGCGTGGACCAGCCGTCCGTGGTTGGCGGGCAGCCGAACGTACCGTGGCTGGTCTTGATGACGGCCTCGCTGATGAAGGTGGCGGAGTAGATGAACTCATGCTGGCTGGGCTCAAAGTGGCCAAGGCAGCCGAAGCTGGCGCAGACGGGACGGTGAAAAAATGAGTGGCACCAAACTAACCCCGGTGATCACAGCGCACTGGGATGACGACAAGCCCTGGAGTATCGACAGCTACCGCAGCCACGGTGGGTACTCAACCCTAAAGAAGTCTCTTGAGACGGATCCGGACGATGTGATCGCCACCGTGAAGGATTCCGGTTTACGAGGAAGAGGTGGCGCCGGTTTTCCCACCGGTATGAAGTGGAGTTTCGTTCCGCAAAATGACGGTAAGCCCCACTATCTCGTCGTTAATGCCGATGAATCTGAACCGGGTGCGTGTAAAGACATCCCCATCATGTTGGCGAATCCGCACGCCTTAATCGAAGGCGTGATCATGGCCTGCCATGCGATTCGCGCCAACCACGCGTTCATCTACATTCGGGGTGAAGTTCCCCATCCGATTCGTCGGGTCCATCAGGCGGTAGCCGAAGCCCGAGCTGCCGGCTTTGTCGGAGAAAATATCTTCGGCACCGGATTCGATCTCGATATCGTCGTTCACGGAGGTGCCGGTGCCTATATCTGCGGTGAAGAGACCGCGCTGTTGGATTCACTCGAAGGTCTCCGCGGGCAACCGCGCCTCAAACCACCGTTCCCGGCGGTTGCTGGGCTGTACGCGTCGCCGACGGTCGTCAACAACGTCGAGACGATCGCCTCAGTTCCCTACATCTTGCGTAACGGTGTGGAGTGGTACCGCGGCTTCGGCACCGACAAGTCACCGGGCTTTAAGGTCTGGGCAGTCTCAGGCCACGTACAACGACCGGGTATTTACGAGGCGCCTCTTGGCATCACGATGCGAGAGCTGCTCGACTACGCCGGTGGCATTCGCGAAGGCCACGAAATCAAGTTCTGGCTTCCTGGTGGATCCAGCGTGCCGCTGCTAACCGCCGACCATCTGGATACGCCACTCACCTACGAAGACATGGTTGAGGCGGGTTCCATGTTGGGCACCGGTACGCCGATGGTTTTCGACGAAACGACAAGTGTGGTCAAAGCCATCACCCGATGGCTGGAGTTCTACAAACACGAATCCTGTGGCAAGTGCACACCATGTCGAGAAGGCACCTACTGGATCACCGGAACGCTCGAGAAGTTCCAAGGTGGCTTCGCTGAAGAGCGAGAAGTCGACGAACTTGTCGAGCTGTGTAACCAGATCATGGGTAGATCTTTCTGCGCACTCGGCGACGCTGCCGCCACACCGTATCCCGGCGCCCTGAAATATTTCCGTGATGAGTTCACCGCTGCGCTTACCCAGCGGCCTGATGAGGTCTTTGACCCCAGCGCAACCATGGTGATCCCCAGCCCGACTGGAGTTGCCGGATGAGTACCACATCACATGAGGCCACTGACAGCGATACTCCAACGGTCAAGATGATCACGGGAACTATCGATGGCACCGATGTCACCGTCCCCGATGGCACGATGATCATCCGCGCTGCCGAACTTATGGGCGTTGAGGTCCCTCGTTTCTGTGACCATCCACTCTTGGACCCAGTTGCTGCCTGCCGAGCTTGTCTGGTGGAAGTGGAAGGTATGCCCAAACCACAACCCTCATGTGCGGTGCCGTTGGGGGACGGTATGAAGGTGCAGACCCAACTCACCAGTGAGGTCGCAGATACCGCCCAAAAGGGTGTGATGGAGTTTCTGCTCATCAACCACCCATTGGACTGTCCAGTCTGCGATAAGGGTGGCGAATGTCCGCTGCAGAATCAGGCGATGAGCGTGGGAAGACCTGAATCTCGATTCACAGGTCAAAAACGGGAGTTCCCCAAGCCCATTAATGTCAGTTCGGAAATCTTGCTCGATCGGGAACGCTGCGTCTCATGTGCCCGATGCACCCGGTTCGCTGAACAAATTGCGGGCGATCCCTTCATCGCGCTACTCGAGCGCGGTGCGCAACAACAAGTGGGAACCGGCGAAGAACCATTTGATTCCTATTTCTCCGGAAACACGATTCAGATTTGCCCAGTAGGTGCACTCACCAGCGAGGAATACCGTTTCCGTTCTCGACCGTTTGACTTGGTGAGCGTGCCCACGACATGTGAACACTGCGCATCTGGCTGCGCTATGCGCACCGATTACCGTCACGAAAATGTCATGCGCCGACAGTCTGGCGATGATCCCGAGGTCAACGAAGAGTGGAACTGCGATAAAGGTCGATTTGCCTTCCCTTATCTGCAGTTAGAACGTCTTGCGACCCCACTCGTTCGTGAAGATGGACAACTCCGACGGGCGTCGTGGCCCGAGGCCCTGCGGATAGCGGCTGATGGCCTAAACGCTGCGCGAGGTCGAACCTCAGTGCTCACCGGTGGTCGACTCACTATGGAGGATGCCTACGCATATGCGCGCTTCGCCCGTGTTGCACTCGGCACCGACGATATCGACATGCGGGCACGCGCAGCGAGCGATGAAGAAGCAGCATTCTTGGCCGGACAGGTCGCCGGAAGCTGTGGTCCGGTATACCGCGATTTGGAAGCCGCTCCAACTGTTCTGCTTGCTGCTTTGGAGCCTGAAGAAGAATCACCCATCATCTACTTGCGACTACGTAAGGCCGCTCGATCAGGTACCAAAGTCGTCGCACTAAGTCCGTTCGCCTCTCCTGGTCTCGAGAAGATGTCAGGCAGCCTGATTGAGTGTGTGCCGGGGGATCTGGCTGCTCGGCTCGACGATCTCGATGGCGATACTGTCACTGCATTGTCCCAACCGGGCGCGGTGATTCTCGTCGGTGAACGAGCAGCCACGGAACCAGGTTCGTTCGCCGCGTTAACCCGGCTCGCCGAACGCACTGGTGCCGAGTGGGCATGGGTACCGCGAAGAGCGGGAGAGCGCGGAGCTATTGACGCGGGTTGTCTGCCGGGGCTCCTACCAGGTGGTCGGCCATTGTCAGATGACTCCGCACGGCAAGAGATCGCCACGCTGTGGGGTATTGACGTTAACGACCTACCGACCGGCCCCGGTCGTAGTTTGGCAGCGACCGTTTCCCAACTCCACGCTGATGCAGCCGCTGCAGCACAAGCCGATTCAGCAGATGAGTTCTCACCAGACTTAGCCGCACTTCTCGTAGCGGGAGTCGAGCCTGACGATGTTCCTGATGCCGACCAATTCCTGACCGCACTGGACCACGCACCGTTTGTGGTTTCGCTGGAAACCCGGTCAAGCGAAGTTACCGCTCGTGCAGATGTGGTCTTGCCGGTTGCGGTTGTCACCGAGAAAGCTGGAGCTTTCGTCACGTGGGAAGGTCGACGTCGACCTTTCGGCACAGTCATGCCGCAACCGACAACGTTCACCGACGCAGTCGTTCTCGCAATGCTGAGCGACTACATGGATCTGGAAACACCTCCGCGAGAGGTTGACGATCTGCGCACGGAGCTCGGCAACCTGGGCGCATGGCAAGGTGCTCGAGTCGAACCTGTCGAGGTAGCTGCGGGAGCTGCGCAGAAACCCGAATCGGGTGAAGCAGTCCTGGCATCCTGGCGATACCTACTGGACCTCGGCACGATGCAGGAAGGTGAGCCTCATTTGGCGGGGACGCGTAAGCCCGCTGTAGTGCGCATCAGCGCCGCAACGGCCTCAGCTAACGGCATCTCAGCGTCAGATCGAGTCCGAGTCAGCACCGACAACGGTGCCATCACTTTGCCGGTTGAGGTGACCGAAATGGCCGACAATGTCGCCTGGTTGCCGCTGAATTCACCCGACTCGCAGGTATTGGTGAGCCTTGGGGCCCTACCGGGCGATACGGTGCGGCTTGAGAGAGGTGATTCTTGATGCCCGAACTGTCCGCGTTCGGTAACGATCCCTTCTGGCTCGTTTGCATCAAAACTCTCGGGGTCTTTGTCATCCTGGTGGTCTTAGTTCTCTTCACCATCTGGGCCGAACGTCGCGTTGTAGCCCGAATGCAGATGCGAATCGGCCCGAACCGAACCGGACCTTTTGGGCTGTTGCAGTCCCTCATGGACGGCATCAAGTTAGCCCTGAAGGAAGAGATAATTCCAGCGAACGTGCACAAAGCCGTGTACTGGATTGCGCCGGCACTCTCAGCAACTACAGCCTTTGCCGCCTTCGCGGTCATCCCCTTCGGACCAGAAGTCTCCATGTTTGGCGTTATCACGCCACTGCAGTTGACGGATTTCCCGCAGTCCGTTCTATACGTACTAGCCGTAGCCTCGATTGGAATCTACGGGATTGTGCTTGCTGGATGGTCTTCAGGCTCCACCTATCCATTGCTCGGTGGTATACGCTCCAGCGCTCAGATGATTTCGTACGAAATCTCGATGAGTTTGTCTTTCGTGGCGGTATTCCTCTACGCGGGCAGTATGTCCACCTCGCAAATCACCAGCGCACAACAGAACCTTTGGTACGCAGTGCTGTTGGCACCGTCATTCGTCATCTACGTGACATCAATGGTTGGTGAAACCAACCGCGCTCCCTTCGACCTGCCAGAGGCTGAATCAGAGCTAGTTGGTGGATTCCACACTGAGTACTCCTCGTTGAAGTTCGCGATGTTCTTCCTCGCCGAGTACATCAACATGGTCACCGTCTCCGCCGTCGCGACCACACTGTTCTTGGGCGGCTGGTTGGCGCCATGGCCCATTTCGCTCATTCCAGGTGCCAACGAGGGTTGGTGGCCGATGCTGTGGTGGCTGGGCAAGGTGATGTGCTTCATCTTCCTCTA
>JAOZTQ010000068.1:0-2171 GCA_029939085.1 Candidatus Nanopelagicales bacterium | reverse complement strand
CGCGTTATCGACGAAAAAGAGCCGTTGCCGGAATCGGTTAGCGAATTAGATGACGGCTCATTCCCCGTACCACCCATGCCGGGCCAAACGTTCGAGTACACTCCCCGGGTGCGAAAGCCGGTTTCTGCCACCGCCGGCGGTGGCAGCGACAAACCAGTCGAGGCCGGGGAAGACAGTAAAGATTCGGAGGTGTCCGATGGCTGAGCTACCCCCCGCCTTGAGCGGATTTTGGGTGACTTTCTCGACGATGTTCAAGAAAGTGAACACCGAGCAGTACCCCGAGGAAAAAGATAAGTACCCGCCCAAGCCGAGGTTCCATGGGCGCCACCAGTTGAATCGTCATCCTGACGGTCTTGAGAAGTGTGTCGGTTGCGAGTTGTGCGCCTGGGCCTGCCCAGCAGACGCCATCTTGGTACAAGGGGCCGATAACAGCACTGATCAAAGGTTCTCACCGGGAGAGCGCTACGGACGCGTTTATCAGATCAACTACTTGCGCTGCATCTTCTGTGGCCTATGTATTGAGGCTTGCCCCACTCGGGCGTTGACGATGACTCACGACTACGAGTTAGCCAACAACTCACGCGAGAAACTGATCTACGAAAAAGAAGATTTGCTCGGACCACTAACTGAGCGAATGGTTGCGCCGCCGCACGAGATGGTGCCCGGTACAACCGAAAAGGACTACTACGAAGGAAAGATCACCGAAGCGACCCCTGAGCAGCGAGCCGAAGTAGCTGCCCGATCGGATGAGGAATCGGAGGCAGTGCGGTGAGATCGCTACTGCTACTGGCCGCCGAAACCGGCGAAACCGGTGGGACGGGGGAGGAAGTCGCTTTTTGGATCTGTGGTGCATTAGCAGTATTGGGTGCCCTAGGTCTGGTCTTCTCCCGTAAGACGGTGCACAGCGCGCTGTCCGTAGCGGTCACGATGATCAGCCTGGCAGTGCTTTTCATCGTCAACGAAGCTCCATTCCTGGGGCTGGTCCAGGTCATCGTCTACACCGGCGCCGTGATGATGCTGTTCCTCTTCGTACTCATGCTCGTAGGCGTCGATACCTCTGACTCATTTGTCGAAACGCTGAAGGGCCAGCGCATTGCAGCCGTACTTCTGATCGTTGGTTTCGGCATCCTGGTCATCGCCGCAGTGGGTGCTGCGTTGGACGGCATGATCTCCGTGGGACTCGTCGATGCCAACGCACTGTATGGCGGGAACGTTGAAGGTCTCGCGCAGCAAATGTTCACCAGGTACCTGCTCGCGCTAGAAGTTGTAGCGGCCTTGATTATCACCGCGGGTCTTGGCGCCGTTGTTTTGGCGCATCGGGAACGGTGGGAGCCCAAACTGGGTCAGGCGGAAAAATCAGTTATCCGGATGGAACGCTACAAAGAAACTGGCGAGCATCCCGGGCCGCTACCCACGCCAGGAGTCCTCGCGACCAGCAACGCAGTCGGAACCCCGGCGCTGTTGCCGGACGGAAGCCCGTCAGACCTCTCTATCCCCGGTCCGCTGCGTGGTGAAATCCACTCCAGGATTCCTGACCAACCGCAAGAGATCGAAGCGGATGTCGATGAGGTGCGCAGCATCGCGTCTGGTGAGGAAACGGAGCGCTCAGAAGTACTCGATCCCATCAGTGCGCATGAAGACCCCGAAATCGAAGAGGCAGATGACGAGCGGGGTGAACAGTAGTGGACCCCAGCAAGTACATAATCCTGTCGTCGATACTGTTCTGCATCGGTGGATTAGGTGTTCTGCTGCGAAGAAACGCCATTGTTGTGTTCATGTCCGTGGAATTGATGCTGAATGCTGCCAATCTGGCTTTTGTGACTTTCGCTCGGATGCACGGAAATCTGGAAGGCCAGGCAATCGCCTTCTTCGTCATGATTGTGGCTGCTGCTGAGGTTGTTGTCGGGCTAGCGATCATCATGACCATTTTCCGGACCCGCCGTTCTGTGTCCATCGATGAGCCCCATCTGCTGAGGAACTGATCGATGACCATGACCTCACTGCAACTCCCCCTGTCTGAACTCCCTGAGGAGCCAGTCGAGGCGCTTACCGGCACGATTCCTGCAGAGGTTGCCGGCGGTTATTTCCCATTGATGTGGTTATTGGTTGCACTTCCCGCTTTCGGTGCCCTCGTGCTGTTGGCGGGTGGTAAACGCACCAACGCCTGGGGG
>JAOZTQ010000067.1 GCA_029939085.1 Candidatus Nanopelagicales bacterium | reverse complement strand
TGGGGGCGGTCTTTACCGCGTCCAAAAGGGCCTGCGTATTCCCCGGAGCTACCTGCACTTGATTGGGATCTGGCTTGTTGGACTGTACGTCGATTTCTACCTGCCGGCTCAGATGTCCACCCTGAGACTTTGCTCGCACATTGAAGTCGCCATGACGGAACGATTTCTTCACATGAAAGTGACCGTTGTGATTCGTGAAGGTCTTGCTAATCCGCTTCCAACCACCGTTGGGGCGCTCCTTTTGAATGACGACACGCACGTGGTGATGATGAGCACGGGTCACCTTGCCCTTCAAACGAACAACTTCACCCTTTGTGGGTTGGGTCTTATCGGCATGGAACCGAACTTTCGAGTTACGGAACTGCTTGGCATTTACCCCCGCCGATACGGTCGCTTGTCCTGGAGTCTGCGCAGAATCTGACGCCGCCATCGCTGGAGCAGCGGTACCCGCGATCCCCAACATCAACAGCCCTGCCATACCTGCGCCAGCCAACCGGATTGAACGACCTGTTGAATAGGTTTCTTTTTCACTCATGATGATTTCCTTTGCATCACTACGTGAGCCAACGCAAATAAACTGACCACCACACCAGCACCGCAACCGGGCTCGTGCAATCACCAACGCCTACGTCGACGTCACACGGAGGTACTTCCTCCCTAGTGCCTGGGACCCCCCAAGCCTCGCCTACGGTTTACCCGCGAATCGAAGCATCAAACCTTCGAAATCCGACAAGCCAACTTCGTTGCATTTACGTAACCAAACTGCCTAGGTCGGGGAACCTTTTGTAGTCGCAGAACGCGCCGGCTGCGGTTTGCTTTTCAGGCCCCGCCATTTGCATTGGGCAAAGTCGGTCTTGGGAATAACGTTGTCTGGATAAAGCAGATCAGTCCGCGGGCTGATCTTGCCGTTGCCGGACCCGAACGATTATTGGTAGAGCGAAGATTCCTAGTAGGACCCAATGCACGTCAGTGTCGAGACTCAACTCCAGAACGAAGGACAGCAGTCCTAGAGCCAACAAATACCCGGAATTAAAGAGAGCCACTTTATCGGGCTTCGTGGAATCCTCTTGAATGATTTCCCGATGCTGATGGGCGTAGGAATCTGTGGCGTAAGCGAAGAAGGTGATCAATGCCATGGTTGCCAGATACATCAATGTAATGCCGGGCTCGGCATCTTCCTCGCCAACGAGTCCTGCAGGGAACGCCAAAAAAACCATTAAGCCTAGCCATATGAACGACCGTACGATCAGTCCCGAAGAGTAATCAGTTATGCGTTCAAAAATTCCGTGGTGTATAAACCAATATCGAGCCATAACGAAGAATGTCAGCAGGAAAGCAAAGAGTTTAAGCTGCCAGTCTTCACCTAGGGATTTCGTATCGGGGTAATCGCTCACTAAGTCAATGAGTGGGAGGACAAGCAGGGTTATCGCGATGGCCACGACCGCATCCGAAAAATTTACTACTCGGTCAAATCCACGCTCCGTATGCGCTGGTGGTGCGTGGCTATACCGCGCAACGAAACTTCCGATAACTGGCAGTAAGAAAAAACCGAAGTATGCGTAGTCGCCAATGCCGGGAACCTTCGACAGCAAACCTTGGGTAAAGAAGAGCGCTGGGTAGAGAAGGACAGCCGGTGTCCAACTGTATTTGTCTGGATTCACCAATAACTCTCGGTGTTGATCCACATATTTACCCATGAGTGCGGCGAGTCCCGAGATTGCAGCCATGGCACCGAAGTACATGAGTCCGAGGAAGTTATCCGTAGCAGCATACGTTTGCAGACCCGCCGGAATAGTCAAGAAGACAATCGCCGCGAGCCAGGCAAAGACGAGGATCATAAGGCCTAGGTCGTAGTCCCGTATTTCTTCGAAGAGTTCATGGTGTACTTTCCAAAAAATCGTCACAACCCAGAACGTCACGGCGAACCAAAGAATTGACCACCACGTGTCTCTCTGTAAGAGCAAAGTCGTGTCCGGATCATCCGTGAAGCCACTCACCGTCGTGATGAGAGGTAAAACCAGCAGTGTCGCAGCGATGGCTACAACTGCATCGGTAAAGTTTATGAGCCGGTCGAATCCTCGTTCTGTATGTCTGGCCGGTTTTCTTCGCATGGGACAACTTTGTCAGACATCGCAGGTGTAGATGCTGAAGGCCCGCCACCTTGAAGAATCTCAATGGTAAATATCTTCGCTAGGTGAAGGAACCAGGCCGAGATCTGACTCATGTTTCGATAGGGTCGAAATATGAATCTAGGTGAGTGGTGCGTAGACAGGTCGTGGGCTGTCATCGAATGGCTTCAAGAAACCTGGGAAATAGTCTTTGGCTAGTACGGGACCTGTTGTTAGGACTAGGCCTGCTTAACTCTCGCGAGCTTCTATAACTCCTCGGATTGAGAACTCACGACCCCTGCGATCAATTTGGCCACCTCTGGATGGCTCATGAGGCTCAAATGGCTGGAAGATTCCAATACAGTCACGTATCGGTTCGAGCCACCCGCCACAGCCTCAACATCATCATCCTTCGCGCTCGCCTGACGAACTGCCCCATCACCAATCAACCCACTCTTCCATCCCGATGAATCTTCGGGCCAACTAGCGGCTACCGCATAGTGGTTCACATGATCGGGCAGTGGAATAGCGCGAGTGCGGTCACGCCACGTGGTATCCGGGTCATGACCTCCCCAATCTTCCGCACGGATAGCTCCGTGGCGAAGATCCTTAATCCCGGCGCTACGTCGATGACCCAACCTGGCAAGCGGCTTGGTTGCGGCGAAGCTGCCCAAAGTCAATAAGGCAGCTTGAGCGCCCTTCTCGATCGGCGAACCACCATGCGGAGATCCGAGGGTGATTAAATCCGTAACGCGATCGGCGACATAGGGGTTAACTTCAATCGCTCGCCGAGCTACAAGACCACCCATAGAATGTCCGACCAGAACGAGCCGCTGACACTCGGGCATGGCTCTCAGGAGTTCGTCTAGCAGCATCGCGAACTCGTCGCCGTTGTCGGCAATCGAGGATCCGGTCGGGTAGCGGATCAACGCAGCCCTCGCCGGTCCAGCTCCACCTATAACTTCGGGGCTCCAGTTCAATTCGGTGCAGCCCAGACCGTGCAAAAAAACCACAACTGTCTGAGCTGAACCTCGGGATCGTCGAGCAAACTCCTCCGTCGTGATGGAGTTACCGTCCGCACGCAGATCCAGTTCCGGGACAAGGGATTGAGTTCGCCGATCATTCGCTAGTGAGTCACCAACGGCAGCACCGATCGCCGCGAGGACTGCTGCGCCCCGTCTCGATCCGTCTATCGGCGCTGAATCTACCGGCGTCATCAGCCGCATGATGGGAGAAAGAACTTCGGCTGTGACTGATACGACGCGGGAAATACTTTCGTCCACCATCGTCGAGCTTTGATCGACAAGATCGACGATCCCGACAGCACCAGGAACGTACTTAAGCGGCGATCGTCGTAACCGCTGTGATTGGGCCTTTCGCATTCCCGTGACCACCTCGTGCACCATGTTGAACACACTGGTTCCGGCGTAGACGGTAGCCACACGTTGTTCGGCGGTCATCGTGATCCCGCTCCTCGAAACACCACAAATCGATTTTGACCTGGGAAGACGTCAGAACCAAACCCAATCGTGAGAACTCCCTAATCAGACGTGCTGATTCACAGATATCGATGAGCGCGAGGCACCCGATTTGATAACCAGCCAATGCAAAGGCCGGGGCATCAACTTGTGCAGTGTAATCAACGCCCTAATCATGGGCGGTGCGAAAACGTCGCGACGACGCTGCTCGGTGGCTTTCGTGACAATCTCGCCCGCTTGCTCAACAGTCAGGGTCGGAATCATCCGATCCAGTGTCGCAATTCGATCCGTGGTCCCGGGATTGTTCTCGTAGTAGGGACTCGCAACATGCCCCATAACTACTTGAGTAACGCCGACCCCGGTTCCATGCAGATCCGCACGTAGCGATTCGGCGAATCCACGCAAGGCCCAGCGAGCCATCGCATAACCCATGGATCCCGGCCAGGGCGCATAGGCACCCGGACCGTTAACTGTCGTTACCCAACCACTACCTCGTTCAATCATGCTGGGCAGGAAAGCTTTGGTCACGTAGAACGCTGCGAAGGCGGGAACCGCCATCATTTCTCGCATTTGCTCGTCGCTTGTCTCATCGATGAATAACCACTCACCAATACCTGCGTTATTGACCACTACATCAACCGGGCCTACTTCGGTGAGACAACGGTCTGCGACTTCAGCGACTGCCCGGCCGTCGCTAACGTCCACCGGGTATACCGTTGCCCGACCGCCTGCCGCGGTGATTTCAGCTGCCTCTCGCTCAAGGGCTGCCACTCCTCTAGCTAACAAAACGACGTGGGCGCCCCTCCTCGCCATTGAGTTGGCGGTAGCAGCTCCGATACCGCTTGAAGCGCCAGTTATGAGAACGGTTTTATTTTGAAGAGTCACAACCGTGAGCCTAGTCAGATCTATCAGTTGGATCTCGTTATTCGATGCGTTGCATCACAAGACGTGGCCAACGCGAAAGGTTTTGGCCCGACAAACCTGTCACTCGGTTTATGAAATGACCAGGGGCACTCGAGTGGTGATAGAGATTTCACTTGGTCTGGTTGACGGGTACCGATTAGCCAGTTATCGAGAAGTACAGCGCCCACAATGAGATCGGCAACCCGAAGTCGTAAAGCAACACAATGGTGTTTCCGAAACTAAAGTTTTTGTCTACGAACATTTCCTTAAGGTGGTTGCCTGCCGCGCCCAACAAAAAAGCCGTAATGACAATGGAAAGGACTAACCAAGCGGATTGATCCAGGTAAGCGGCCCAAATCCCCGCAATACCAATACCGAGACTGACAAATCCGATTTCGTACTGGAATCCATTAGTTTCCCAGCCGATGTTCTTTGCGGTCTGTTTCGCCAAAACCGTGTGCATGAAGGCACTAACTACAAACATCCCACCTGCCGGCAGGGTCATCATCCAGCGCATTGCATTGTCAGCAAAATCTGCACCCGATGCTGCCCCGGGAGCCTCAATGCCAATGACCGCAAAAATCCACGCCAGTATGAGAACTCCCGGTAAGAAGATCACAGCCACATCAAAGACCGTAGCCGATTTAGTCGCTTCGGAATCGATATTTTGGGACAGAGGACATCAGATTCCCAAGAGCGCCTCGGCGTTTCCGGTTCGGATCGATTCGACTTGTGCAGGGCTCAGTTTCACCGCCTCAGTCGCTTGACTCAACCACTCGTTCATCGCGACGGGATCTTCCATCGGATAGTCCGAAGCGCATAAGACGCGATCCGTGCCCATCACGTCAATGACATGTCGAAATGCCGGTGTGCTGTTGAAGCCACTTATGGTGACGTAGAAGTTTTGGGCCAATACGTCCTGCATCATTGCCAACTCGGGTCGGCCTTCCATCCGTAGTCGGTGATCGATTCGCCAAGCCCAAAAGGGCAAAAGCTCTCCCATATGCCCAAGGATTATCTTGAGGTCAGGAAAACGCGAGAACACCCCATTTACTGTCAAAGCCATCCCTATTCGAGCAATGTTTTCGTGGAAACCCCATGGCGAGGTCCGCAGAACTTCGCAGTTGTTCACCTCGTAAAAGGGGTCCGGCGTTGCCTTCATTCTTGGATGAATGTAGATCGGTCGATCAAGATCGACGCAGGTCTGCCACAAAACATCGTAGGAGCGATCAACATAGAAGTTCGGAGTGCCGTCATCTGCTGTGTCGGCTCCATTGATGAGGGCTCCGACGAAACCAAGTTCGGTAATGCAGCGCCGAAATTCAGCTGCTGCCGCTTTTGGGGCAGCCATCGGCAGGGCAGCAAATCCGCGGTAGCGCGTTGGCGCGGAATCTACGATTTCGTTGAGTTGATCATTCCACTTGGCCGCGAAATCGATTTGGGTTTGCACCCTGGAATGCTCATCGTCACCCAAGCTACTGTCCGTCATATCAATTCCCTGAACACCATCGGAGAATGCCGATAGCACTGCGATATCGATTCCAGCTGCGTCCATATCCGCGATACGTTGCTGGCCGTAGTCCAAGAGAAGATCACGCTTTTGGTCCAGTGCATAACTCGGCCCCAAGTAATCCTGCTGATCCGGGACAATCACATGCTCTTCTATCGCTATCACGTCAGGTTCATCCTTCATCTGAGCCGACTCGGAGTCGCAGCTACCAATGTCCCTTAAGTTAGTGCTCTTGCCATTGAGGCGCTGGAAAACTAAATGAGCGCGACAGTTGTGGTGGACCGCGCAATGCGAAGACATCCTGGATTCGGACATAACCCAGCGGAACTAATCGAGGGGCAGCACTCTAGGACCGTGGGCAACGCAACCGTGAACCGGAGTTCAATCGGCCGCCGACTGGCGGCGGCTGGTATTGCTGCCCTGGTAGTCGCTTTAGCAGTACTCCTGAGTCGCGAGACTGGTTTCGCCACCGCAGCTGAAGCCAAAGATGCCGCGGTTGCTGCCGGGGCTGACTGTCCGGTGTGGGACATCGACGAACCAGTTTCGGAACTTCATGACGGAATCGCCTGGTGCAAAGGTCCGGACGATCGGATATCTGCGTCGACGAACTTCATAACCGTGCATCGCAATGCAACCGAACGTGACTGGTACGCGCTGTACCTATCCGATGTATACGGCGGTTCCGCAGTGTTGATGGGAGACAACTGGGTTTACAAGGGTGGGGATGCGCCATCCATACAGCTTGATCTCGGTGGCCAGCTGGGGAGCGAACTGCAAACCAACTCCCGTTAGCCACCTGCCAGTGGCGGGGATCAGCTAGAGCCCCACGATCGCAATCGCGGTCGCCAGCCGGGCGAACTTCGTGCAATAAATGACGGTGGAACCAATTCGCGAATGGCTATCCGACTCAATAGGAACCATAAGCCAACGACAACGGCTATCCCGCCCATAGCTGTGGCAATGATCCATAGTTCCATCATCAGATCGCTCGATCTACCGGCCGATTTACTCGGTGCTATATCTGCGATCCATACAAAAAAGGCATCGTTAATCGCATGCATCAACACAGCCGCCAACCAACCGACGAGGCCTGCGATGGTAAACAAACGTTGTCGTCGCCAAGCGGCCAACCAGATCACTCCGGCCGCGGTCGAACTCCACAACACGTGGCTCATCTCGCCCAACGAACGCGGTGCAAGAGTCCATAGTTGGTCTGTTTCGGTATTCGCCAAGTAAAGCGCCGCCTCAGCCCCACCAAAAGTGGCACTGCACACTGCCACCAACAAAACACCTAACCGAGGTGAGCTAAACCTACTGGCGCCGAGGC
>JAOZTQ010000002.1:16202-24570 GCA_029939085.1 Candidatus Nanopelagicales bacterium | reverse complement strand
TGCGACCAAATCGATGTGGTCCTAATGGCTGACGGTGGTGTTCGAGTCACCGATAACGGCAGAGGGATCCCAGTCGATATTCACCCGGAGGAAGGTCGCCCGGCAGTTGAGGTTGTAATGACTGTTCTGCACGCGGGTGGAAAATTCGGGGGTGGGGGCTACTCGGTATCTGGTGGTCTCCACGGCGTGGGTGTTTCGGTAGTTAATGCTTTGGCGCAGCGGATGTCAGTAGAAGTACATCGGGATGGGGCCATTTGGCGGCAGAGTTACACCGGGGGAGTGCCTGACGAGGCACTGGCTGAGTCCGGAACAACGATTGAGTCGGGTACGACGATTGAGTTCTGGCCGGATCCAGAAATATTCGAGACAACACATTTTGACTTTGAAACCCTCGCTGCCCGATTCCAAGAAATGGCTTTTCTCAATAAGGGACTCCAGATTGGTCTGCGAGATGAACGAGAGCCGAAAATTCCCGACGCTGATGAGGCCGGAGTAGAAGATGAGAGTGATACGACGAGGTCAGCAACCTACCGCTACGAAGGTGGTATCGCCGACTTTGTGGCTCACCTGAATGCGACAAAGGGTGCGTCGAATCCGTCAATCATCAGTTTCGAAGGTGAAGATCCAGAAAACCAGTTAGCTGTCGAAGTCGCGATGCAATGGAACCAAGGCTTCAATGAATCCGTTTACACATTTGCCAACACAATCAACACAGTCGGCGGTGGAACCCATGAAGAAGGATTTCGCACCGCTTTGACGTCGCTAATCAATAAGTTTGCTCGGGAGTGGGGTGTCCTCAAAGACAAGCAGGCCAATCTATCCGGTGAAGATATCCGTGAGGGCCTGACCGCGATCGTTTCCCTCAAGCTCGGCGAGCCTCAGTTCGAAGGTCAGACCAAGAGTAAGTTGGGAAATACCGAAGCTAAGACTTACGTCCAGAAGATGGTCAACGATCATCTCGGTGCCTGGTTCGAAGCAAACCCAGCTGAGGGGAAGAGCATCGCCAGAAAGTCAGTCGATGCCGCAGCAGCTCGCTTGGCCGCGCGCAAAGCCCGCGACTTAGCTCGCAACCGCAAAGGGCTTTTAGGAGGAGCGGGACTTCCGGGAAAACTGATCGATTGCTCGTCTCGTGAACCAGAAGCGTGCGAGATCTTCATCGTCGAAGGTGATTCAGCGGGGGGCAGTGCTCGAAGTGGGCGAGATCCTCAGATTCAAGCGATCCTGCCGATCCGAGGAAAGATCCTCAATGTAGAAAAGGCTCGGATGGACCGAGCGTTGAACAACAACGAAGTTCAAGCGATCGTTTCGGCACTCGGCGCAGGAGTTAAAGAGGAATTTGAACCCGAGAAGCTGAGGTATCACAAGATTGTGCTGATGGCTGACGCTGATGTGGACGGTCAACATATCCGAACCCTTTTGTTGACCTTCCTCTTCCGCTTTATGCCGGAACTCATTGAGGGTGGCTATGTGTATCTCGCACAGCCGCCGCTTTACAAGATCGATTGGTCTCAGGGTGAGGTTGAGTTTGCCTACACCGATAGAGAACGAGATGCCCTGTTAGCCCAAGGTAAGGCTGAGGGTCGCAAACTGCGCCGAGGCGGTGAGGTGCAGCGTTACAAGGGACTTGGCGAAATGAACGCTAGTGAACTCTGGGAAACGACGATGGATCCGCAGCGCAGACTCATGCTGCAAGTGGATATTGATAGTGCTGCGGAAGCAGACGAAATCTTCAGTCAACTGATGGGTGAGGACGTGGAAGCTCGGCGGCGATTTATTCAAGATAATGCCGCTGATGTCCGTTTCCTCGACGTCTGAGTAGAAGGAAAACAAGTGCCCGACGAAGACACTGTTGAAGTCGATCTTGACCGGATCGAGCGAGTAGATCTCCGCGAGGAGATGAAGAAGTCCTATATGGACTACGCGATGTCGGTCATCGTGTCACGAGCTCTACCGGATGTCAGAGATGGCCTGAAGCCGGTGCATCGACGCGTCATCTTCGCGATGTACGACGGGGGTTACCGACCTGATCGGGGTTACAGCAAATGTGCTCGCGTGGTTGGTGACGTTATGGGTCACTACCACCCGCATGGTGATAGCGCGATCTATGACACTTTGGTGCGCTTGGCTCAGCCATGGAGTTTGCGGTACCCCCTTGTGGACGGTCAAGGAAACTTTGGCTCTCCGGGAAATGATCCGGCGGCCGCGATGCGTTACACCGAGTGCCGAATGGCGCCACTCGCGATGGAGATCGTCAGAGATATCGATGAGGAGACCGTCGATTTCCGGGCCAACTACGACGGTAAGACTGAGGAACCCGTCGTACTTCCTGCTCGATTCCCCAACCTGTTGGTCAATGGCAGCGCGGGTATCGCTGTCGGTATGGCAACGAATATCCCGCCGCATAATCTTCGTGAAATATCGGCTGGGGCTTTATGGGCGTTGGAGCATCCAGATGCGGACCGTGAGGAACTTCTGGCGGCTTTGTTGGAAAGAATCAAAGGCCCTGATTTCCCAACTGGCGGCATGATTGTCGGTCGCCGTGGCATAGAGGAGGCCTATCGAACTGGCCGAGGCTCTATCGTCACCCGGGCTCGAGTCGAGGTAGAAGAGGACAATCGAAATAGACAGTTACTGATCGTCACCGAACTTCCCTATCAGGTGAACCCAGACAACCTCCTTATCAAGATTGCGGAGTTGGTTCGCGAGGGACGGCTCACGGGGATCGCAGATGTGCGAGACGACTCATCGTCACGCACGGGTATGCGCCTAGTTGTCGAACTGAAGCGAGATGCAGTAGCTCAGGTTGTGCTCAACAATCTCTACAAGCACACTCAACTCCAGGATTCCTTTGGTGCAAACATGTTGGCCTTGGTCGACGGTAAACCCAGGACTTTGGCCCTGGATCAGTTCATCAAATACTGGATTGGCCATCAGATAGAGGTCATCCAACGTCGCTCCAGGTTCCGCTTGAGAAAAGCGGAGGAACGAGCCCACATCCTGCGTGGCTATCTCAAAGCACTCGATGCCATCGATGAAGTTGTTGCTCTGATCAGGGCTTCAGCAACGGTTGAAGCAGCTCGTGCAGGATTGATGGATCTACTCGAAATTGATGAGATTCAGGCCACGGCGATCCTGGACATGCAGTTGCGTAGGTTGGCTGCCTTGGAGCGACAGAAGATCCTCGATGAGTACGAGGATCTTATGGCCAAAATCGCCGACCTTAAGGATATTTTGGATCGGCCAGAGCGTCAGCGATCAATCGTGGGTCATGAGCTCACGGGGATTGTAGAGAAGTACGGCGACGATCGCCGTACCGAATTCGCCCCGTGGGAAGGTGATATGGCAGATGAAGACTTTATCGCCGAAACCGATGCGGTCGTAACCATCACTCATGGCGGTTACGCGAAAAGAACCGCTCTTGACCTATATCGATCTCAGCGCCGGGGCGGCAAAGGTGTCCGGGGGGCACAGTTACGTGCCGATGACGTTGTCGACCACCTTTTCGTGACAACGACACATCACTGGATTCTTTTCTTCACAAATAAGGGACGGGTCTACCGAGCCAAGGCCTACCAACTACCGGAAGTGGGCCGCGATGGAAAAGGCCAACATGTGGCAAACCTGTTGGCGTTCCAACCGGATGAGAAAATCGCCCAGGTTCTGACACTCCGAAACTATGACGACCAGCCGTATTTGGTGCTGGCCACAAAGGAAGGTCGTGTCAAGAAGAGCCGACTTTCGGAGTATGACTCGGCGAGAACTGGGGGTATCGTGGCCATCAATCTCGCAGACACCGATGAAGTTATCTCAGCCGAACTGATTGGTGAAGCAGCCGATTTGCTGTTGGTCAGTCGCCAGGGCTACTCAGTCCGATTCGCAACTAACGACAGCCAGCTGAGACCCATGGGTCGGGCCACAAGTGGGGTCGGCGGTATCAGGTTGCGAGAGGGCGATCAGTTGTTGTCCATGCAGGTAGTTGAGTCTGGACAGTACGTCGTAACGATCACCGATGGCGGTTTCGGAAAACGCACGCCCATCGAGGAGTGGAGTCGAAAGAATCGCAACATCCAAGGTGTCCGCGCCATGCGACTCGTGAGTGAACGAGGCGGTCTCATAGGTGCGCTTGTTTGCGATGAGGGTGATGAGGTTCTAGCGATTGCTGACAATGGAACTGTGATTCGCACCCCAGTAGAGCAGATCAGAGCAACCAGCCGAGACACGATGGGTGTCTCGGTGATGGGTCTCGCCGAAGGAAGGTCGGTCGTGGCGATAGCCCGAGCCGCCGAACGAGATGATGACCCAACATTGGACGGTGAGGATTCCGACCCGAATGAACCTGGCGCGGGGGAATCTTCTGAATCCTCCGATGGGCCGGGTAGGCTCAAGGAACCAGTCGAAACGGACTCGACCGTAAATGGTGGGGAAACCATAGCCAACTCACATGCGGAAGAAGAAGAGGGGAACTAGTGAATACTCCTGGCTCAGCCCATCCCACGGGTGCTACTGGCTCACAACAACCGAGAGTGGCAAGTAGTTCCGCACAGTCTCCAACAGGTGATGGCACCCGTCCACCGGCTCCAAGTTCCAGACAACAAGCAGCGCCACCTTCGGCTGCGAAGCCAACGAAGCGAGCAGATGCCCCAGCGCCTAAGGCTCGTGCACGTCATGCGCATCTATTCGTAACTCATGTGGATCCCTGGTCAGTGGCCAAGAACGCATTCATGCTGGCCTTAGCTCTGGGTGTTGTCATCATCGTTGCAGTAACCCTGATCTGGGTGATGCTGACCGTAAGCGGAACTTTGGAATCGGTCACGGCTACAGTCACCGATCTTGCCGGTGGTGGTGAAGAGACCCTAAACACGGCAAGTTTGTTTTCTTTTTCTCGTGTAATCGGTGCTGCTTCACTTCTGGCGTTACTTGAAGTGATCCTGCTGACAGCATTGGCGACATTGTTCGCATTTCTGTACAACATTGCCGTGGGAATCACCGGCGGATTGCAAGTTACGCTTACCGACGATTCCTGAGTTCACTCCCCGTCTTCACTCGCGTCGCAGGTATCGGTATCCTGCATGAGGTGCGGGCCTATAGCTCAGCCTGGTTAGAGCGCTTCCCTGATAAGGAAGAGGTCGATGGTTCAAGTCCATCTAGGCCCACGGACGGATCCGGCCAATACCGGAGCGGAACCGTTTAAGGAAGGGATTACCCATGAAGAAACTGCTGCTGCTCGGTGTAGTTGCCGGCGCCGCCTACCTCATTTACCGACAGGTCATGGCCTCACGGGCCGAAGAGGACCTGTGGAGTGAGGCGACTAATGCGCCTGACTTCAGTGCTACCTACCCGCCCGCGGGTGATGCAGCCAACGGAGATCCGCAGTAGTACTGCAGGGGGCGTAGCTCAACTGGCAGAGCACCGCCTTTGCAAGGCGGGGGTTGAGAGTTCAAGTCTCTTCGCCTCCACAACCCTGCCCAAATGTAGGTTCACAATGTCCAGCGGTAATGTGCTGGTCTAACGAGAGGAAGAATCTTGGCCACCAAGACTGTCGCAACTATCGACACCAATAAAGGCCAAATCCAGGTGGAGCTTTTCCCCAATCACGCTCCGAAGACGGTCCGGAACTTCGTCGGTCTAGCGACTGGCGATATCGAATGGACCGATCCAGCAACGGGGAAGAAACGCAATGATCCGCTGTATCAGAACGTGATTTTCCATCGGATCATCCAGGGATTCATGCTGCAGGGTGGCGATCCCCTAGGTCAGGGAACCGGAGGTCCCGGTTATCAGTTCGCCGACGAGATTCATCCCGAGCTGAGCTTCGACCGCCCGTACCTATTGGCTATGGCCAATGCGGGTCCCAATACCAACGGATCGCAGTTCTTCATAACCACCGTGCCCACACCGCACTTGAATGGTCGACACACAATATTCGGCCAAGTCATCGCGGGTCAGGATGTTGTCGATGCGATCGAGTCGGTCCCGACCGGACGCCAGGATCGTCCCAAGGACGATGTAGTCATCAATTCGATCGCAGTGGCAGAGGTTGACTCCTGAGCGATGAGATTGCAGGCGCCGCGACGCCGTGCTGCTACCGACATCCAGATCGGGAGACGTACATCCAGTGCTCCCGATGCAACCGTCCCATCTGTCCGGATTGCATGGTGGCGGCGCCGGTAGGCTTCCACTGCCCCGAGTGTGTCCAAGAGGCCTCGGCGAAGACCCGCCAAGTGGTTTCGCCAATCGGCGGAACCGCAGTCAAGGACACCTACGTCACCAAGGTCTTGATCGGGATTAATGTCGGACTGTTCCTGGTCAGCTTAGTCGCGAACCGTCAGGAACTAATCGCGCAATGGGGTATGAACCCATACGCCGTATCCGTTCTGGGTGAATGGTGGCGGCTCCTCACAGCTGCTTTTCTTCACGCAAATCTGTGGCATATCGGATTCAATATGCTGGTTTTGTGGCTGGTGGGGCGTCCACTTGAGTCCCTATTAGGGCACGGTCGATTCGTACTGCTGTACGTGCTGTCAGCCTTAGGTGGCTCTATTGCTTCCTACGCCTTTAGTCCTCTCAACACCATCTCAGTGGGTGCCAGCGGCGCAATCTTTGGCTTGATGGCGGGCCTATTGGTCGCCGGCCGTTCACTGAGGGTTGACGTGACTCAGATTGCCGTGTTGTTGGTACTGAACTTCTTGATTGGTTTTGTGGTTGCCGGTATTGATTGGCGTGCTCACCTAGGTGGCGCAATCGTCGGGGCCATGGTGGCTGCCGTTATGGCTTACGCGCCGAAACAAAGTCGAACTCTTTGGCAGATTTTGGGCGTATTAGCGATTTCGGGGCTTTTAGTTGTCGCGATGATGCTGCGAACTGCACAAATACAGACCGACATTCAATCAGAGCTACTCAACGGTCGCGGGCAGTTGATGTCCGGGTCGACTCAGCAACGCTAGGACTATGCCGCTGATAACGATAAGTCCACCGATGATCTGTGCTGCTTCCAAAGTCTGATCGAAGAGCCACCAGGCAACAATCGCGGATCCGACCGGTTCAGCTGTGGCAACGATGCTGACGTAGATCGCAGGAATGAACTTCATCGCCGTAGTCTCGGCGCTAAAGGGGACAACAGTGCCTAGGGCAGTAACCCACAGTAGAACGAGTCCCAGCGGCACAACGGCTCCGCCAATTGACTCGGGAAGTTCGGCACCGTCAGACAAGGAGACGGACCACCAAGCACTCGTGAGTCCGGTAAGGCCGACAACAGTCCAAAGAACACTTGAGATGCTAAAGCCCCAAAAGGTAACGGTTATCGGATCTGATCGTGATACCAGCCGCTCCCCGAATATGAAATAGGTAGCGAAAGCAAAGCTGCAGGCTATTCCCGCCAGTATTCCAACTGGATCTAGACCGTCCAGACCCGCGCCCGCGATGACAGCCAGGCCCACGACGGTAAGGCCCACCGCGGGCCAGAGTAACCGGTTCACTTCCTGACGTCGGACTATTCGCGCCCAGAGCGCGACCCAGACTGGTGCAAGGAACTCCAGGAGCAAGGCAAGGCCGATGGGTATGCGTGAGATTGCCTCAAAGTAAAACAGTGGCATGATTCCCACGCCGACTAGACCGTAGATGACGAGGACACCGTGATCCTGTTTGGGAATTCGCCATGCGGAGCGTCGAAAGAGGAGGACCGCTAGACCCAGGAGTGCTGCAGAACCCACCGCACGTACGCCAGACAGGGCTCCGGCAGAGACACCAGAATCTAGAGCGATTCGGGAAACCCCTGCGTTGATGGAAAAGGCAACCACACCGAAAAGAACGAGAACGATGGCGAGAGTTTCGCGGGACATCGGAGTGGATCGCACGCCACAGTGTAGCCACGCCAATGTCCACAGGTTTTCCCCAAGTGGGGAAAACAACAGCCGTGTAGTTAGTTCATCACCTGGAGTTGATTTGACTGTGGATAACGCGAACCTAGTGACGGGCTGACGTCAGAGCAAATCACACATAAAGCTAAAAAAGGGACAGAAGGTGAAGAGTTCGTGGAAATTTACCGCACGAATCGACGGATTCCTTAGCTGTTGTTACTCCCGGTGACGATGCAGTTCCAGTCAGCATTAGCGGGGGATAAGGGTGTGGAAAACTACTCCCACTTTGTGGAGAGGAAGAATCCGATCCCGATAAACACGAACCCGATGGCCACATTCCAACCGGCCAGATCCACCATGAGGGGGTTATCGGGAGATACGTACCACACGACGATCCAGGCCAAACCAATGACAAACATGGCGACCATAACCGGAGCGAGCCACCGCGAATTACCAATCTTGATCGGTGCCTTCTTTTCTTCAGTCTTATTTGACTTTGATTCAGGCGGCGG
>JAOZTQ010000002.1:0-16102 GCA_029939085.1 Candidatus Nanopelagicales bacterium | reverse complement strand
GGGGTCATTTTGCTGCTATTTGTCGGCTGGCAGTTGTGGTGGACCGATGTTTTGGCTGGGAGAGCTCAGGCGCAGACCCGAGATCAACTCGAGCAACAATGGAGTTCTGAGTCTTCCGATCCAGGATCGGTCGATACTGACATCAAGACCGAGTACGGGCAACCCTTCGCGCTGCTTTACGTTCCTAAACTTGGCGAACGCGCCTGGAAGGTTCCGATCATTCAAGGAACGGAGCACTCATTATTGGCGAACGGCGTAGGGCACCACGTTAAGTCTGCTCTGCCGGGCCAACTCGGTAACTTCGCGATCGCGGGTCATCGCACGACCTACGGTGCACCCTTTGCCGATATTGATGTGCTTCGGCCCGGAGATGAAGTGTTCGTGGAGACTCGGAAGGGCTGGTTTGTGTATGAACTTGAGCGGGACAAGATCATCTCTCCTGACGATGGCTGGGTTTTGGATCCAGTCCCTGGTCGCCCAGTAGGAACTGCACCAAGTGAAGCGCTATTGACGATGTATGCCTGTCACCCAAAATATAGTTCCGCCGAACGTTACGTCTGGTTTGGCAAGTTAGTGGAAGAAATTCCTCGTTCCGCTGGGAAGCCGGACGAACTCAGAAAAGTGGAGAACTGAAATGTACGCCTGGCTTTGGCATCATCTGCCGGGTCCCACGCCGATTCGGGTACTGCTTGTGGCTGTTGCCTTAATCGCGGTCGTTGTGGTCCTCTTTCTTTGGGTATTTCCCTGGGTGGAATCGATCATTGAGTTCGATAACACCCAGGTACCGTAGATTTAGGGAGCATGAGCGTGGCCGTACGAGTTCTCGTCGTAGACAACTACGACTCCTTTGTCTTTAACCTGGCCCAGTATTTGGCTCAAATCGGCGTCGATGTCTCGGTTAAACGCAATGACGAAGTCACCGCGGCAGCGGCGGCTGAGTTCGACGGAGTGCTATTGAGCCCAGGCCCGGGAACTCCAGATGACTCTGGAGTTTGCCGACAGATAGTGGCTGAGTGCGGTGAGAGACTGCCCATACTGGGTGTTTGTCTAGGCCACCAAGCAATCGCCGAGGTCTACGGTGCAGTGGTCGCGAGAGCGCCAGAGTTGCTCCACGGTAAGACGTCAAGGGTTGAGCATGACGGTCGTGGCGTATTTTCTGACATTCCCTCCCCCTTCACAGCCACCCGGTATCACTCGCTGGCGGTCGTCAACGACACTATTCCGCCTGAGCTTGAGGTAAGTGCCCACACTCAGACCGGAGTGATCATGGGAATCCGCCACCGCCAATATCCGGTCGAAGGTGTGCAGTTCCACCCTGAGTCCGTGCTAACTGAGCACGGACATCGATTACTAGCCAACTGGGTCGAGATGTGTGGCGGCGCCGACGCCCGAGACCGAGCGCAGGGCCTCAAACCCGTAGTTGGCTAGTTCACCGATGAATCAGGGCTGAAACTCTCCTTCGGCCTCTGGTGGTGACAGATTCTCCGGTGGTGCCGACTGGCCTTGGCGATCCGGATTCTGCTGATTTTGGCTCGTGGCCGTCGGTGTCGGACCCGGCGAAATGTAGATCGTCACCGTGTCGCCCTTCGAAACCTTCGTTCCGGAACTGGGAGATTGCCTTGACACGTTCCCGGCAGGTTCCGAAGTCGGCTGGGTCTCAGCCTCAACAGTCACCTTGAGCCCCAAGCCGGTTAGCTCGGTGCGCGCCTGCTGTTCGGTCTTGCCCGTAACTCCAGGGACAGTCACTTGTCCGTTGGAAACCACAATGTTGATAGCAGTTCCCTTAGCAACCGATGTCCCCTGATCTGGTGACTGGCTCAGGACGTAGCCTTCCGGTTGGTCGCTGTCACTTTCGCGAACGTTACCCAACTCCAAGTCAGAGAGTTCCAACTGTTTCCGAGCTGCGTCCGGACTGGCAGTTCCCACTACATTGGGCACGATCGACTCACCGGGACCACCGGAAACGGTCAGATTTACGGCCTGTCCCTCCTCGATAGTTTCTCCGGCAGTGGGGTCTTGTTGCAGTACGGTTCCCTCGGCCTTGTTGGAAGTCTTGGTGGACAGTTGACCAACTCGCAGTCCTACACCCTCAAGCGATGACTGTGCCTGTTGTAGGTTCTGATTCTTTACGTTGGGTACCTCGACCTCAGGTGCGCGGTTGGATCCGAATAAGCCATCGCCGAAGGCAAAAGCTCCACCCAGTAGCAGTAGGATCGCCGCAATCAAGGCCACCCAAATCCACGGAGATTTCTTCTTCTTCTCTTCTTCCTCAGGCTCAGGAACTACTGGCGGCATGGCTTGCGTGGGATTCGCGTCAGCGACCACTGGTATCGGTGCAGTTACCGGAGCACCGGAGATTGCATTGTCAACGTCGGTTTTGAACGCTGCTGCCGTCTGGTAGCGATCATCTGGATTTTTCGCCAGCGCCCGGAGGACAATTGCGTCCACATCTGGTGTTACCTGGCTGTCTAGTTCAGAGGGTGGTATCGGCTGCTCACTCACGTGTTGGTAGGCCACGGCCACTGGAGTTTCGCCCATGAATGGTGCTCGGTCCGTGAGCAGTTCGTAGAGCACACAACCCGTGGAGTAGAGATCCGATCTAGCATCAACGACCTCACCTTTGGCCTGCTCCGGCGATAGGTATTGCGCCGTTCCCATCACCTGCGATGTAGCAGTCATGGTCTGACCACTGGCCGCTAGTGCGCGCGCAATGCCGAAGTCCATAACCTTCACATCACCTGACTTGGTGAGCATGATGTTGGCTGGCTTGATATCCCGATGGACGATGCCATGGCGATGGCTGTAGTCCAAAGCAGCCAGCGTCTGAGAAATAATGTCTAGTGCGCGCTCAGGAAGAAGGCGCCTCCCACTATTGATGAGCTGACGCAAGGTCATGCCATCGACGTACTCCATCACGATGTAGGGCACATTGACGGCGGTCGGACCGCTTCCGAGTGTTCCTTCTCCGGTGTCGTAGACCGCGACGATATTGGGGTGATTAAGTGCGGCGGCGCTGTGCGCCTCGCGCCGGAACCTCTGATGGAACGAGGGGTCGCGTGCCAGCTCTGGGCGCAGGATCTTGACAGCTACTCGGCGACCCAACCGCAGGTCGTAGGCTTCGTGGACCTCGGCCATACCGCCTTGCCCAAGGAGTTCGCCGATTTCATAGCGGTCGCCCAACATGGTTTTCTCTGAGCCAGCCGGAACCATGGGGCTAGAACTCGAGAGATCGTCCATAGTGGACTCGTCGGGGGACCCGTTTTCAGGTGGGGGTCCGCCGGCACTCTGCTCGTCGCTCATGCTCTCTCCTCTGGTTGACCTTCTCTAATGATGCCTTGTGTTGACACCAGGTTTGATCAGCGACCCAAGACTGATTCCATTACTGCGCGTGCGATGGGGGCCGCCAGGGCATTTCCGCTACCACCGGATTTCTCCAATACAACGGCTACTGCTACCTCTGGGGAAGCCGCGGGAGCAAAGGAGGTGAACCACACCGTATTGGGTTGGTTCTCGCCGTTTTCTGCGGTACCGGTTTTTCCTGCTACGCGGACCCCTGAGATTGAGCCATTGCTCCCGGTGCCTCGATCCACGACCTGCACCATCATCTCCGTTAGTTGTTGGGCCGTCGTTGCGGTGATGGCTTGACCAAAAGTCTCCGGTGCCGTGGTATCCAGCACCGTATTCTCTGGACTGCTGATTTCGGTCACGAGATAGGGGTACATGACCGCACCGGCTTGGGCTACGCCTGCAACGACTTGTGCCATGTTCAGTGCGGTCGCTCGAACGTCGAACTGCCCGATTCCAGATAGTGCTGTCTGCGCTTCATCGAGATCACTGGGGTAGCGACCAGCGGCCGCTGGCATGGGGACTTCGAAACTAGTCCCGAATCCGAACCTTTCCGCCTGCTGTCGGATTGCGTCATCGCCCAGCTGGTTAGCCAACCAAGCGAATGCCGTATTACAAGAGACGACAAGGGCCTCCGTCAGGGTAACTTCACCGCCGGGTCCACAAGCAGTTCCCGATGCATTTCGCAGCTGTGTGGTCGTGCCAGGCAGTGTGTAGCGTGCCGGTCCAGGAATCACCGACTGCGGCGTGAACTGACCAGACTCCAGGGCCGCCGCAGCAGTCACGATCTTGAACGTTGATCCGGGAGGACTTGATGATGCGAGTGGACGGTTGAGGAGGGGCTCTTCCGGATCCCTCGTCAGTTGCTTGTAGTAGCGCTGGATCGCAGCGGAATCGTTTGAAGACAACTCATTCGGGTCGAAAGATGGAGATTGGACTAGCGCCAAGATCTTTCCGGTCCGAGGTTGGATCGCGACAACTGCGCCTTTGCGCCCAGCTAAACCCTCGAACGCCGCCTTTTGAGCGCCAGCGTCCAGACCGAGACTCACCAGACCACCTTTAGGGTCTCGTCCAGCGATAAGTTGCTGCAGTCGATCGAAAAGTAACCGACCGTCCGTCCCAGCCAAGACCGAGTTCTCAGCACGCTCGATTCCGGTCGCGCCGTAGACCAGTGAGTAGAAACCGGTAGCGGGAGCAAATAATGGTCCGTTGGAGTATCGCCTCAGGTACTTGAGGTCGCTACCGGTTTCGATACTTTTCGCGACGGCTTCGCGACCCACCAAGATTGGACCACGATCTCGGCTGTACTCCTGCAGGATAGATCTCGCGTTTCCACTCGCTGAGCGGTACTCGTCTGCCTTGAAGATTTGAATGTACGTCAAATTTGCAATCAGAGCGATCAGCAGAATGGCGCAGGTCCCAGCGACCCTCGTGAGTGCCTTACTCATGAAGGCGTCACCCGCTGTGGTGATGCCGAGGGTTCAGCCGCACCTTCGGGAGATGGTTTCCGAGTGATATCGGATATTCGAAGTAGTAGACCAATCATGATCCAGTTAGCAACTAGCGCTGATCCACCGGCACTGAGGAAGGGAGTGGTGAGGCCAGTCATGGGAATGAGTTTGGTAACGCCACCCGCTACCACAAAAACCTGTAGTGCGAAGACGACGGCCAGACCCGAGGCAAGCAGTCGACCGAAGACATCACGGCAGGAGATTGCTGTGCGCAGGCCGCGCTGCACCAAAATGCCGTAAAGCAAAAGTAGCGCCATGATCCCGGTGAGCCCGAGTTCCTCACCGAATGCCGCCAGGATGAAGTCACTACTAGCGAACGGAACGAGTTGGGGATATCCCTGACCTAAACCAGTACCGAACATTCCACCGTTAGCGAGGCCATAGAGGGACTGCACAATTTGGAAGCCGGCATCGTTGGCGTATTGGAAAGGGTCTAACCAGATCTCAACACGAACTCGCACGTGATCGACAACAAGATAGAGAAGTGTGGCTCCAACCAGGAACATACCCGCTCCCAGCACTACCCAGCCGAAGCGTTGGGTGGCGACGTACACCATGGCGATGAATAGACCGAAGAAAATCACTGAGGTTCCGAGGTCTTTTTCAAAGGTCATGATCGCTAATGACAAAACCCATGCGGCCAACAACGGACCGGTGTCACGTAGCCGAGGAAGTGAAACGCCCAAGACCTTACGCCGCACGTTAGCCAGTGAGTCGCGGTGAGTCACGAGGTAACCCGCCATGAAGATGGTCAGCACGATTTTGGCCAGCTCGCCGGGTTGGTAGGTGAACGGTCCGATCTTGATCCAAAGCGTTGCACCGTTAACAGTGTGACCAATGACCGGAAATAGCGGCATGAGCAACAGCAAGGCACCGAGAAGAAGAGAGATGTAGGTGTATCGCTGCAACTTTCGGTGGTCGCGGACGATCAGGAGGATGACGCACAGCAGTCCGATGCCCAATATGGTCCAGGTGAGTTGGCCTAGCGACTCGGGAGTTGGCTCGGGACTACCGTTTTCAATCGCGCGCTGGCTTGCAGCGATGTCCAGTCGATAAATCATTGCCAGGCCCAACAGGTTGAGCAAGAAGGCCGTCGGCAGCATGATCGGCTCCGCATAAGGTGCCAGCGAACGAACAACCGCGTGTGCGACTAATCCCGCACCGGCAGTTACTCCCAGCGTTAACCAGAATCTATCGGGCAGCCCGTCACCGGTTCCGATTCCAACAATCGCGAGTGCAGCTGAACCCACAAACCACGCAAAGATCAGAAGGCCGAGCTCCTGATTACGTCGAGTTGGCTGGACGGCTTGAGTAGTTGATGGGGATGCAGTCGGAGCGCTCATTGCAACGTCTGCTCTCCGGGACAACCGGGCTCATCGGGTTTCGCTTTGCATTTCGCGGCTTCTTGACGTAGCTCAGCAACGACTTTCTCAGCCGCGCTCAGTGAGGTCGTTTCAATCCCGGAGCGCAGTTGTTCTTGGTCGTAACTGGGTAGTTCCAAGACGGGTTGGTCGGTCACTAAGTGCAGTTGTTGCAACGGGATAGGCCCCAGGTTCCCTTCGACGCCCCGGTAGATCGCGACTTGGCCATCTTGCGGGGCGACATACCACTGTTGCGAAATCCACCACACCAGAGCTACACCGACAATGGCTAAACCGGTCAGCAGCGTCGCGCCCACCACCAATACGATTTTCAGCCAGTTACCTTGATGTCCACGGTCTGGAGTAATGATGCCGGGGGTAGGTGGTGGCGGGTCTGTGCGCCGTGGCTCTGACTGCTCTGGATCGGGCTGCTCGTCGACTGGCCAGGGGACGTTGGGAAGTTTGGCGCGGTTAGCTGGTTCACCGGCTGCACCGACCACGACGGGATTGGTTTCGTCCTCTGCCTCGTCACTCTCAAGTAGATCAGCGACTACGACGGTGACATTGTCAGGTGCGCCTGCTTCCAAAGCCATATCGACCAGTCGAGTAACTGCCGCGGTGGGATCGGCAACCTCCCGAAGGACTGCCGAGAGCTCGGCGTCGGAAACGACTCCAGAGAGGCCATCAGAGCAAAGCAGGAACCTATCGCCAACTCGGGTTTCTCGGACGGATAAATCCGCTTCAACGTGGCGCATGCCATCAACGGCTCGACTCACCAGATTGCGCCGTGGATGATGTCTTGCTTCTTCAGGCGTTATCTCGCCGGCGTCAACCAGACTTTGTACGTAGGTATGGTCTTTTGTGATTTGGGCAAGCTCGTTGTCCCGTAAGAGGTAAGCACGTGAATCACCAACGTGGAATACGACCATGCGAGAACCGTTTCGAGCGAGTCCCGTGACGGTGGTACCCATACCCTGATTGCTTGGTTCGGCACTAATGATATCGCCGATTCGCTCAGTCAGTTGATCAACGCCATCGGCGAGATGTTCGAGCAGATCCTCCTGACTTACCGGTTCAGCTGCGATCTCAGCAAAAGTCGCAACCGCCATCGCGCTGGCGAGCTCTCCGGCGGCGTATCCCCCCATACCGTCGGCTACGAGTAACAAGTTGTCATCAACGAAACCGCTGTCTTCATTGCCCGGTCGACGCAGTCCTACGTCAGAACGGGCTGCGTACTGCAGTCGAAGTGATGTCACTTTCTCACCTGCATGACCGTTCGGCCGATCCGTAGCGGAACACCGGTAGGCAGCACTGTTGGGCGGCTGATCCGAGTGCTCTCGAGCCAGGTGCCATTTGTGGAGTTCAAGTCTTCAACGATCCATTGGTCATCAACTGGATAGATGCGGGCGTGGTTACCGGACGCGTAATCATCATCAACTACCAATGTCGAATCGGGGGCGCGACCGATAGAGATTGAGCCACTACCCATGGGGACAACGGTGCCGGATAGTGGTCCTTCGGTGACTACAAGTCGAGAACCTTTGCCATTAGATCGGGATCGCTTAGGGGCTGGTGGTACGGATGATGGAGTAGCAACAATCGACGGCCGTGCTTCGCGTGGAGCTCTTAGATCTCGTCGTAAGACACCAAGTGTGTAGAACACCCCAATCCACAGAAGAACAAGAAATCCCAAGCGCAGCAGGGTGATTGCTAATTCAGACATCAAGCATCCCGATAAGTGACGACGGTTGAGCCGAACTGAATGCGCGCGCCGTCGTACAGCGGTGCCTCGCGTATTTGGCGTCCCTCCAGCAGCGTGCCGTTAGTAGATCCCAAGTCACGAACTACCACTGGCATTCCCAGAACGATCTCAGCGTGCGCACGACTGATTCCTGGGTCGTCAATACGAATATCGGCACCAGCGCCACGACCGACTCGGATTCGGCTACGAGTGAGGGGGTACGACTTCGATCCCACGACTAGACGAGGATGACCTGTCGCGGGGCCAGGGTCCATGGGCGCCGCTGGTGGGGGGGAAGGTCGATTGTCTCGTTCAGCTTGACTGCGGATATGAAAAATCCCGGTCTCAAGTGTTGGATCCTCGGAAAAAGAGACCTCGACTGGTCCGAGGAAGGTGTAGCGCTGTTCGGTCGCGTACTGACGAACTACCTCGGCCAACTCCACCCGCATCTGCTCGTCGTAGATATCGAGACGTTCAAGATCACTGCTAGCGAGCTCAATCGAGAAAACATTTGGTACGACGGTTCGTCCTTTGCTAACGATCGCAGACCGGGTATCCATTTCACGTTGAAGACGGGAAGCCAACTCGACTGGCTCGACGACATCGCGGAAAGCCTTAGCGAAACTACCGTTGACTAATTGATCGAGGCGCTGCTCGAAGTTGTCCAGCAACCCCATATGACTCTCCGATCCTTATCTCTGACTTAGATGCTATCTAGGTATGAGTGCTCAGGCGTGCATAGCCGCCGAACCGGAGTCGCTGCGGTGTTATTCTGATCCGGTTGCGCGAGTGGCGGAACAGGCAGACGCGCACGGTTCAGGTCCGTGTGCCCGCAAGGGCGTGGGGGTTCAACTCCCCCCTCGCGCACGACGGTATTTACCAACCGATTTCCCTAACTGGTGTCCATACGTCAAGGACACCAGTTAGGTATGCAGATTAGCCGGGCAGACAATGTCCCTGGAATCGGTTGAGTGCGCGCGCGGGAACGTGATTGGCAGGCGATGGTTTGCAATGTCGTGCTGCTGCCCCTAGTTTTCAGCGCATGGGCAAGGCTTCCAAAGACGAAGGAATTATGACGGGGATGCCACGTTGGCTGAAACTTCTCGGCGTCGGATCCTGGCTTGTTCTGGGATTCATCGCCTTAGTGGTGGGACTTTATTTCGGTCTGGCTCAACTGTCAGGTCTCTTGATTCCCCTAGCGGTAGCTGTCGTTGTAGGAATGATTTTCTATCCGTTGGTGGATCGTCTTGCGGCTCTAGGACTTCCCCGTTCACTGTCAGCGGCAATAGTCTTGTTAGGTCTAGTTTCCATCACAGTGGCCTCGATTTTTCTGGCAGTTAAAGGGGTCTTTGATCAGCGCGAACTCATTTCTACCCAGCTGACGCAAGGTTGGGCCGTAATTCAAGATTGGCTGGCCAACCAGGGTTTAACCCTGGAAAGTCTGGAGAATCTCTGGGAGTCCATAAGTTCCGGTGCTTCTGGTGGTGCGGCTGGCAATGCCATCCAGGCGGGATTCTCGAGTGTGGCAGCCTTCCTGATCGGCCTGTTTGTCGGGGTTTTCCTGTTGTACTACCTGCTCAAGGATTGGCAAATGATCCGAGATTGGGTCGCCGGCAGCATGGGCCTGCCCAAGGATCTCGGTTCGGGTTTGTTGGACGACGCGACCGATTCCATCCGCTCGTACTTTTCGGGACTGGCGATTAGCAGCATCCCGGTGTCAATCACTATCGGACTAGCGATGCTAGTGCTGGATATTCCGTTGGCGTTCACGGTCGCATTGGTGACATTCGTAACCTCCTTCATTCCCTACCTCGGGGCTATCGTGAGCGGTGCCTTTGCCGTGCTGGTGGCACTCGGTGCCGGCGGATTGCAGGATGCCGTCATCATGTTGATCGTCGTATTGGTGACACAGAATGTGATCCAGACTTTGTTGTTGACGAAAGTTACGAGCGATAAGTTGGCGCTCCATCCCATCGTTAATCTCGGTTCGACCATTGTGGGTGCGACGCTGGCAGGTTTGGTTGGTGCGACCTTGTCGGCGCCTATTGTGGCCACTTTGATTGCGGTCCGGAAACGCATCATGGCGTATCGGCGTCAGAATGAGCCTGACAATCCCCCAGCGGAGGAATCACCGGTTTCAAGCTGAGACAAATAGATTTCCGAATGTCACAACTTTGAGACGAAGACTCATGATTCAGTGGGTTCAACTTCGGAATCCGAAGCAAAATGGGGTAGCTGGCGCCCTTTTTGAGAAAAAAAGTCACTCTTGTGTCGCATTTGTGTCCTGAAATTGTTTCGGAGGGACACAAAATGGGCAACAATAGAGACATGTCGGAACTTGACCATGACTGCGGACCCACTTGCCCCTCCTGCGAATTTCCCACACGGGTGGTGGATCAGTGGAGGGACTACTCGACGACGAGGGGTCCCATGACGTCCTACGAAGTCACCTACTGCGATCATTGCAAGCTTTCCAGTTTGAATCGTCGCTCAGCTCAAGACCACCGAGTGATCGCTTAGCTCGGCAGATTTACCGCTCTCGCTCTTTCGCACTGGTGGTTCGAGAGCCCTTACACTCATGGAGTGTCTTCTGACATCCAGGTCCAGCGCGCTTCAGAGGCGGACATCGCGGAACTCGTGACTTTAGCGGCCCGTACGTTCCCGTTAGCCTGCCCCTCATCGACCCCGTGGCGTGATATCCAAGATCACATCGAGAGTCGATTGAACGAAGAATCATTTCGAGAGCATATGGACTCCATCGATATAGAGTTCCACCTTGCCCGTGACTCCAACGGTAGGAACTTGGGTTACTCGATGCTGGTGAAAAGTACGGAAGGCGCACCTGCATTCAGCAGCGGGGTCCCGCTCGAGTTACGACGCCTGTACGTGATCGAAGAAGCCCACGGAAAAGACGTTGGGGCAGCACTGCTGAGTTGTGTCGAGCGTCGAGGGAGAGAGTTAGGTCGAAGTTGGATTTGGTTAGGCACCAATCAAGCAAATTCACGAGCGATTAAGTTCTACGAAAAGCACGAGTTCCGAAAGGTCGGTACGAGGACTTTTCCAGTGGGTGGATCGATTGAGCGAGATTTCTTTATGGCTAAGTCACTCGAGTTGAGTTAGTACCGCTCTGGCTCAAGTTTCTGCAAAGCGGATAAGGTGCTCTTGGGCATTTCATCCAGCCAATCGGCTAAATCTTGAAAGCTGACAAACTCCACGTCTGGATACTTCTCAGCTGCATCCCTCATGAACTGATGCAGGCTCTTGATGTAGGCACCGCACAGCCAATTATTGAGGTGAGAACCGATTACCAGTGGTGCCCGGTTACCGTCATAGACCCCTTCGAGGGCCATCATCATTGTGTCGTAGGTCTGCTTTTCGACGCGTTGGCACGTTTCCTTACTGCCGTTAACTTCGCCGTTGTTTTGGTTCACTAGAAGGTTGTAGTCCATGGATAGGACCCACTTTTCGGTTCCGGCTAACTTGATGGCGGGCAATGGAAACAACCACAAGTCGTTTTTCGCTTGCTTTTCGGGCCACTTCAGCGATCCGGGGTCGGAAGCTTCGTAGCGAAATCCGGCATCAGCGAATGAACGATGCATCTGAGGTCGATCGCCTTCTAAGCAAGGTGTACGCCCACCTTTAAATACTGAAGAGTCGAATGACAACGTGGGCGCTTCGGCCGCTTGTGGATTGTATTTTGCCCAGTTATCGATGAATTTCTTGGATTGTGCGAATTCGGAATCCCAGTCGGATGAGCTCCAGCTGCCAACACCGCTCGGACCGCAGAAGTGGCCGAGGAAGTGGGTAGCAATCTCGTGTCCTTCTCGGTACATCCGATCGAAGACCTCGACTCTGCGTTCCACCATCGAAGCATCTGCGAACGGAAGATCTGACGATCCGCGAGGACGATTGGGAGGGTTGTAGGCGTTACGTTGTTGGTCGGGCAGCAGACATAAGCCGGTAATGAAGAATGTGATTCGAGCCTGAATGGTCTGTGCGACGTCCAACAAGTCAGTCATCACACCACCCGAGGTCTCGCAGCCGCCGTCGATGGAAACTACGACGAGTTGTTTCGGCTTTTCACCAGGTGCTGGGATGGGGATATCCACGGATGATTGCTCAAGGGGCGGTGTCGTAACGGAGTCACGAGCCTTCGCAATAACTGCGCCGTCACTGGCGCTGCTGACTTGCTGTGCACCCGCTTCTTGGTTGGATTCAGTCCCTTTGGGTAACTGAAAAGACAAAGTGACGACAAGTACGCCCGCAGCGATGGCAGCAACAGTGCGCCACGGAATGCTTTTTCCCATTGTCTCCCCTTAGCTTCCTTATTCTCTCTCGTGGAAGTCAGATCCTTACGAGGGGTCAAGGGTGAGTCGTGACCAGTCACGACCTGTGTCGTGTCTCGATGCATTGGGCTCGACGTGCCACAGTGTGGAGCATGTTGCACCGGTGCTCTTTAGCTGTTCAAGATCCGCAGCACGTTGTCGCGGAAATCGCCGACCTAGTGGGTGGTTCAGTTGAGCAAATGACGGAAAAGCCGGGTGGCTACCGTACGCGGTCCAATGACGGACTTGGTACTTCCATCGAGGTTTTACCTTCGGGTACCGAAATAGCGATAAACGATCAAGGTCCCCCTGATTTCGTCCACAATTATTTCGCTCAACAGCGGACGGCCACGAGAATAACGCTGTCGATGGCTTGCTCCGTAGATCAGGTAGAGCGGATTGCGGAAAGAAACGAGTGGCCGCTGCGTTACTCAGACAGAGATGGTTTCGAGGTTCTGGAACTGTGGATCGAAGGGTCCGTTCTTATCGAGTTATTTAGCAACCGCATGCTTTCCCGATATCTGGCGGCTGTGGGTGCTCCCCGGATTGCTGCTGCGGGTGCCGAGGTACGGAAGTTAGATCTTTCGGTGGATGTCGCCGCACCGCCGTTAGAAGTTTGGTCGGCGTGGACCGATCCTGCGCTGCTGCGTCAATGGTGGGGTGTACGCGAGGCGCGAGTGGACCTGCGGATCGGCGGTGTTTACGATTTGGAGTTTCCTGCACAGGGGGACGCGATCGGCAACGGCAGTCAAGGATGTCGAATTCTGAGCTACGTACCAGGTCGGCTACTATCTTTCACTTTCGAAGCACCAGCTCACTTGGATCTGGGTAGGGACCACACCTGGGTGGTTGTCGGATTCGAGTCTGCCGATATAGGTACAACCGTAAGTCTGGAACACTGCGGTTTCCTGAGTGGCGATAAGTGGGATGAAGCTCGGGAGTATTTCCGTCGTGCCTGGCGACGTAGCTTGCATCGGTTACAGAATTTCTGGGACACCGCGGGGGTAGTGGTCATTCCGGAGAGTTCTCCGGCTGACTTGCGCGAACTTCCCGCACCTAGTCTGGATTGATCGAAAGCGCACCGAATCGACGGCTAGGGAACTGAAGAGGATAGGTTTACCTCTATGTCGAAACTTCTACAGACGATTCCGGAAATTTCTGTTGCGGGTGGGCGCTGCCCCCTACCGCCCGGAGATAAGAATGGAGACACCGGAATACCGCGACAGGCGCTTGTCGGCTGGCATAACCAGGGAGCGCGAACAGTCTTCTTCCTCGATGAAGATGCCGTGAACGGCGCTGGCGGTAATCTCGCGGAAATTTCGGATGCGGCTCATAAGGGTGGCGGTCGAGTTCATCTCATCTATGCCGGTGCTATTTCAAATGATGAACGCCTGAAGGCAGCCTTAGCCTCGGGGGCATCGCAGATTGTTCTTGATGTTGCGGATGCGACTGACGAGAACTGGGTCCGTGACACCCTCAAACATCAGCATCAACGCGTCTTGGCGGGAGTCAACGTACATGGTGGGGATGCCGTGGATAGTAACGGGAATCGAGTCGGCGATCTCTATGACTTGATTGATGATCTGGCCAGCTACGGTTCGCCAAGTTTCCTTATCTCTGAAAATTCTGGGAGGGATCACTGGTTCCACAAGGATCGGCACGTATTGGCTGCGATTTGTGAGTCGGTTTCATCCCCAGTGTTGGCGCGTGGTGCAGTTAAGCACGAGACAGATATTCATGCGTTAGCTCCACTTGGTTCACAGGGACTCGAGGCGGTGATTGTGGGCAAGCCGCTGGTAGAAGGAGCGTTCACACTCGAGGATGCTGTCACCGCAGCCGAGGCACGCTACGACCCGTACGAGTGGGGTCCACCACAGCCGTAACTTCAGTCAGCTGTAGGCCAATCTGACAATGTCTGGAGATACATATCCCGGACCTGGGCTATATGTTCATCCAGATCGGCGAGGTCCCAATCTCGGGTGTCGACTGGGGGCAGTACGGCTACGTCTACGACACCGGGGTGAACCACATAAGAATGTGCCGCCATTATTTCGCCACAGTTGCGCATGACGATAGGCACGAGTGGAACTTCGGCCTGCATCGCAATGTGAAAGGGACCCTTCTTGAACGGAAGGAGCCGAGGAGTGGGCGAACGAGTTCCTTCTGGGGCAACGGCTAAAGAGCGCCCTTCTTTCAGCGCGGCGACAACTGGCTCCAAAGCCTCGCGCGCCTTTGCGTTGTTACTCCGGTCGATAAATGCAACGTTCGCCAACCAACCAATCGGACCAAAAAATGGATCCTTTTCTAGTGACTTTTTCGCGACTCCGGTGAAATTCTCTCGAAGTAATGCACCAAGAACCAGTACGTCGAGCTGACTTTGGTGATTAAACAAGAAGACGGCGGGGCGCTGTGACCATAAATTTTCCTCGCCAACAACGTTGAGTGTGACCCCGGCGGTCCGCAACATCACGTCGGAACCAAGTCCAGAGGCAAAGTTTGCAGCGGCAGAGCGACTGCCACTTGCGATCCCAACTCCAGCTGCTGCAGCGACTACCGCACCCATTGCACTGACGGCGGCCGCACTCCGGACAACATCGATTGGTCGATCTTGTGCCGGGCGACGGAGGAGAGCTGATGGCCAGCCGTGATCTCTAGCAGTAGTCCGAAGCTTGCTGTCCGCATTGATTGCGCAGGGGTTCCCGACTAGTTCTAAGAACGGTATGTCGCCGGCACCGTTTGCGTAGGCGAAGGAACTCTTGAGTCGAATTCCTTCTTCTTTAGCGAAAGCCTTGACTGCGGCCGCCTTTTCTTTTCCCCATCGAACTGATGAGTCGAGGGCACCGCTATAGCGGCCGTACTTGTCGATCACCATTTCCGTTGCGATTACCTTTTGGATTCCCAGATCCTCCGCCGCCGGAAGGATCAGGGGTCGAAGCCCCGATGTCGCAATCACGACCGTATGTCCCATTCGGTGGTGAGCATCAATCATCATCCGGGCCTCGGGGTAGATGAGATGGCTGAGCGTCGTTTCGAAGGTCTCCCGGCTTTGGTCGCGTAGCGCAGTGACTTTGGTACCTGCCTGCTTGGAGGCACCAATGCGAATCAGTTCAGAGACGTCCCGGCCACGACGAGATGAGGTTCGACGCTCGGTTAGTGACTCAATAAGTTGGGTGAATCCAAGATCTCCGGTGCGGGTGCGCGGTTCAAAAAAGAGCGAAGCCGAGTAGCAATCAACGATGACCTGATCAAAATCGAAAAACGCCCCTATCTGAGGACCCTCTGGTCCGCTCTCAATACGATCCAGGAGCCACACAATGTCAGGCATTTGCAGCCGCCAGGTCTTCTGCAAGGTTTACATGCCCACGATTTTCCTGGTCTATCTTTCTGATGCGAGATATTCGTTCCACGAGTTCGTGCATCTCGGTTGCGAATTCCTGGCGACGCTCCTGTAGTCCCGGTTGGCTGGATCCAATCAGCCCCAAGTTCTCGACCAGAGAATATGCATTCTTGAAGTAGTCCTTGGAAATCGACTCAGCAGAGTGCAAGTTTTGTTGCAACCACATCTGCTTGGCGACTCCTATGCATTGAGTTACGAGTTGATCCTCATCGCCACGGACGTAGTCATCAAGTTTTGCCAGTTCTTCTGCGAGTAGCGCGTAGGACTCCAAGAACGGTCCTACCACTCGGTGTGACAGCAAAAGTTTTTCATCGCGGATGATCCGCTGCAGATCATCCTTCGTGAAGTTGCCTTTCTCCCAATCGGGATAGATGAGCGAGCACTCATCCGCAATCTGCTCAGCGAACTCCTCGGTGCGTGGA
>JAOZTQ010000066.1 GCA_029939085.1 Candidatus Nanopelagicales bacterium | reverse complement strand
GGAGTTACCGGCGTCGTCGGCGGCTATCCGATGTCGGCATCTTCATCTCGTACCGCTCTAGCCGCTGCCTCGGGTGCTACGAGCAAGCTCTACTCGCTCATCGTCGTTGCCGTTCTGATTCTCGGACCCTTACTGATCCCCGGAGTTATCGCGGCTATTCCCGATGCTGGTCTAGCCGGAGTCATCCTCTATGCGGCGTACACCTTGATCGATCCTGTGGAATGGGGACAACTTGCGAGGTTCCGTAAGCGCGAAACCGCAATCGCGGTCATCTGTGCTCTGTGCGTCGTGGTCTTTGGCATCCTCCCGGGCGTAATCATTGCGATTGTGCTGTCCATAGGCGAGTTCATGGCCCGGCTCGCCCGCCCGCATGAGGGAGTGCTCGGCTATGTGCCCGAGATGGCGGGTATGCACGACATCGACGATTGGGACAGCACCAAGACAATCCCCGGTCTCGTTGTCTTCAGATATGACGCGCCGTTGTTCTTCATGAATGCCTACGACTTTTACGGGAAGGTGCAAGCGGTGAGCCCCGAGGGAACCAAGGTGGTGATCCTCAATATGGAAGCAAACGTTGAGTTGGACTCAACGGCTTTGTCTACTTTGGAAGACCTGCATGACGCCTTAGTTGAGCAAGGTACTGAACTTTGGCTAGCCAGAGTTAAGCGAGATGTTTTGATTCCGATGGTGAAACACGGCGTTGCCGAAGTCATTGGCAAAGACAATATGTACCCAACATTGCCAACCGCGGTAGCCGCGTATGAAGAAACTTTTGGGGAGGAAGACTCTGCTGCATCATCGACTGACTCATCAGAGAATATCGGCGACTCTGATCACTAGTCGTTTATGAAATGGCGCTCCACGACCACTTGCTTCGGTTTCCCTTTACGGCGTACTCGAATGCGCCGCGGACCGTGAAGATGTCTTCCAGGGCTTCGTAAGCTGCACGATTTGCTGCCAATAGGAGTTGGTCGCCTGTCTGGATTTCAAAGTCGTGACCAGGCAATGTGTGGGCCTGGTCGCCACGCAGCACCATCAATGCCAAGACATCTGTAGAGATATCCCTTCGGTCAGGATCGCGTAGTAGCTCTCCCAGCCGAGCATCTCCTTGTTCGAGCCAACCGCGCAACGGGGGGAAACTCTCGGGATCGATTGACTGACCCCACAGGCGGGGTCGACGTTCATGGTCTACTTCACTGAGTTGCTGAAGGAGTTCTGCAGACCAGCCGTTATCTTCTTTCTTGATTTCTTCGATAAATCGCCACAGCAAAGGCGTGCCGATGCGCGCCATCGCCTCTCGAGCAATGAGCCAGGTCGGAACCAGGACTGAGTCCGGATTAAGCGCGTCAAAGAGTGGCTGATTCACTGGTTGGTTTTGTCGCGCTACCAGATAAATCTCGGGATCAATTCGTCTCGCGGCCATCAGTAGCGAAAGGTTCGTCGTATCGTTGTCAGTGGCGGCAGCAAAACCGTTCGCAGTTGGCATTAGTCGGCGCATAGCGGCGCCGAAACCCTGGCCACTTACGTTGGGATCAATAATGCTGACCACGTTTCCGATTTTTGTCAGGTCATCGGCTAAGCGGTGCGCGAAGTGGCCATCACCGGCGATGATCCACTTCCCAGGTTGCAAAGTGGGCCTTGCTTCGGGGCATTCGCTGCCCGGCTCGGAGACCAGCCAGCGCAACAGCCGCAATGTTTGCGGTTTTTGTAGCTCAACGACTAACTCATCGCCGAAGAGATCGAATGGATCAACGATCATGGGGTCACCAAATGCGGCCATACGCCGCATCATGATCGGCTCAGTCGCTCTAGCTACGACCGGGACGTCGGGAGCTAACAACGAGGCCGCCATAACGACGGCAAGGTTGGCTTCCTCATCGTCGGTCAACGCTGCGATTGCAGAGCAGTTTTTCGTGCCGAGTCCTGCCCGAATGAGTTCCCGGGGGTCTACACCATCTGCGACCTGAGCTGGAACGTAGCTGGTCAGCGCCTCTAGCGGAAGCTCCGTAATCCGCTGGGCCTCCTTATCGAGAACGACGAACTGTTTGCCGTTAGCGTCCAAAAGTCGCCCCAACTTCCGGCCACTATCGCCAAAACCAACGACTAAGACAAAAGGTTCCTGCAGTCGTGCGACGGCCCTCGCGAAGCGCTGTGTTCTGACAGCAGTGCGAAAAGCATCATCCCGAAGTAGCGATACCAGCTTTCCGATCGCGTAGGTCCATGCGATAACGGTGACAAATATCGAAAGGATCACCCATAGGCGTTGCGAAGTCGAGAATGCGTAGGGGATCTCCCCGTAACCAAGTGTTGAGGCGGTGTAACTCATGAAATAGAACGCCTCAAAGACGTCCATCGTCCAGGGATTGCCTTTGTCGTCTTTACCTGGCATCGCCATCATCCCGACGACGGCGACCGTAAAGGTCATGATCAAAACGATCAGAGGTAAACGCATTTGCCGGAGCACCATGAAGATTGCGCTATCCGACGTGTTCTGTTCCGGTGTCGGGCTTAGCATGGCCGGCGCTCCACTAACGTCTATCGAATGTGGCGGTCTCGATTACTAGAAGCACTACCGACACGAGGTTGGCAACCAAAGCCCCACCAGACAGCGACACCACGGTCGCCATTTCAGGACCAGTTAGTCCCGAAGCGCCAACGTTGTCGTAGTAGGCCCACGCGGTCGCAGCGATAATCAGTTGTAGATCAGCAACCAGGCTTGCCGCCAAAATGACGGCACCCCGCTGAGTGCGCTCACCGAGTTTCATGACCGTCACGATGAGGCTGACAACCAATGCGGCGAACAGCTCGACTGGATTGTGGTGTGCCGAAACATCGAGGTCGCCGATGAAGAAGCCGAAGTTCAGTGTGGCTGCGAGCAGCACGAAAAAACCAAACAGTACTTTGTTGATATTCATGCGGCAGCCTCCCGTCGTTATGAGGCTAGCGATTTGCTGGACCTGCGTCCGGCGAACGGTCTATCGGCCCGAACCTTTCTTTCCAGCTAGTGCCTGATACCAGTTAAGTGCGTAACTGCCTCGTACTTCGGAAACGAAAGCGCTGCTGTCAGCTGAACGCTCATAAATGTCATGGAAGTAGACAGTTGATTCGATGATGTCTTTCGACTTCTTGAACCTTGGAAGATCAAAGGACCCGATGACACTTTCCATCTCGTAGATCATGAATCGGGTTTGAGTAACCGCCGACCACGGATCCAGCCCGCGAGAACCAGCAAATGCCAAGAGGCTATTGGGGCCGTTATCCCATCTGCCGCCTCGCGACCATTGGGCGAGACCGGTCCCCGGCCCACCAGACTGCAACAGCGTGGGATCAATATTGGATTCCTGCTGCAAGTTGCCCAATATCCCCGCTGCCGATTCCGGGGAGAATCCCTCGGCGATGAGGATGTCCCACACAAGTTGGGCCTTATTTCCAGCCGGAGAATCAGGTCGGGAACCGATTTCTCCGATTGATCCGCCACTTGAATCGAGTCTATTGCGGAATGTCTCTTGGGCTTTCGTGAAGCGTTGCTCGATTTGCTCGTACTTGGCAGTTGCCGCCTTATTGTCCCGACCGGTGCGTCGGGCTACCTTGATGTTGCTTTCTCGTTGATCTTTGAGTCTTCGGATATCGTCCTGCGCGCGGTCAAGTCGTACAGCCGCCGAAACCATTTTGTTGCGGGCACCATCTGCCTTGTTGGCCGCATTTTGTGCGTCGTCGGCCGTATCCGCTACGCGACTTAGCACCGAGGTTTCAATACGCTGGCTGGCGACATTGTGACTGGCCAATACGTTCAAAACCTGCGGGCCTTGCGCAGCGAAATCCACGAAAGCCACCAGTTCGGCGTTGGCAGAACCGTGAACATAGGCCTCACGAATTAGTTGCACCATCTCTGATCGAGTCGCAGCTGCCAGCTTTGCCGTGTCCTGTTCTGTCGTGGCAGCCGTCTGCGCAACCGAGTTGGCGCGCCGACCAGAACGCTTTGCTGTCGTCAACTCCTGTTCGGCAACTCTGAGGCTGGTTTCGGTTTCCTCAAGTGAACTAGATGCCTTTGCGGCGTCCTTATCAGAGGCCCGCAACTCCTTTTTTGCCTTGTCCAATCTTTCGCGAAGATTTGCTACGTCTCGGGCAAGCTCGGTCAGGCTCTCCTCAGCTTCGGCTGTTGCGGTCAGCGAAGGCGCAGAAAATAGCGCAGCCGCGACAGCGAGGATCGTTGCAGCGATCATCGCAGCGTTGGTGCGAAAGGCCATAGGACTACTATCGGGTGAAAATGGACGACCCGACAACTATTTTCAAAATCAGTTGTCGTTTAGGCACCCAAAACAGGCAACTTCGGGCAACAGGAGGGGAAATGAACCCTGAACACCCATCGACAGTCAGTGTTGAAGTCCTCGTTATCGGTGCTGGGCCAATCGGGCTTGAGACCGCGGCCGTTCTGGGTGACGAAGGTCGCGACGTGCTTGTGGTTGATGCCGGTGCTATCGGCAACACGATCCAGCGCACGTTTCCACCTCAGACGCGATTCTTTACATCTCCGGAAAGATTGGCGATCCGCGGTTGGCCGGTCACAAGTCCAACTGAAGAGAAAGCCACTGGTGAGGAGTATTTGGCCTTTCTGCGGGCATTCGCGACGGGGAAGGGACTTGCAGTTCGGACATTTTCACGCGTAGTAGGTATCAGCGGCCGGGAAGGTAACTTCACGGTGAGGATCGCAGCTCTCGATGGGGATGAGTATTCGATCCACGCTGAAGTTCTGATACTGGCTTCGGGTGGCATTGATCGACCGAGGAAATTAGGTGTCGCTGGTGAGGATTTACCGCACGTGCGATCTCAGCTAGGTGATCCGCACCGGTATTTCGGCCGGACTGTAGCCGTAGTCGGTGGTCGCAATTCAGCAGTCGAATCTGCCTTGCGGCTCTATCGGGTCGGAGCCCACGTCCACCTGATACACCGAGAAGCGCAACTTTACTCCCGAGTAAAACCATGGATTAAGCCCGATGTTGAGTCATTGATGGCCGAAGGTCAGATTGTCGGTCATCTGTCTACATCGATCGTAAAGATTTCTCCGGGGGGATTAGAGCTCGCACAAGTGGGAAGTGATGCTGAGTCGCAGTGGATTTCGGTGGACGATGTGCTGCTCCAGATCGGATACGAACAAAGCAGTGAGCTTTTTGATCTAGCTGGGATAGAACTCACCGGTCCGCAGCGAGCCCCTGCCGTGGATTGCGAAACGCTGCGCTCGAATGTGCCTGGAATCTACGTGGTTGGCACTGCTATCGCTGGAACACAAGCTGGATTCAAAGTCTTTATCGAGAACAGTCATCAGCATGCGGATCAGGTAGCCGCTGCACTAGCGGGACGACCGGCGCCAAAACCAGTCCCAACGCGCCCACTGCCAGAGTCATAGTTTTGCCTTGCCGAGACTAGGCTGCTGGGGTGGTGGATCTTTTCGGATCCAAGTGGGATGAAGGGGAGACAGTTGCCACAGCCGTTATCGGAACTTGTTCATCCGGGTTGGCTGCCTCTACTAGCGTCGCAAGCCGAACGGATCGCCAACATTGGCGAGTTCTTGCGATCTGAGTTGCAAGAAGGCAGGGGATACCTCCCGCCAGGAGATCAGATCCTCCGGGCGTTCTCTCGAGATCCTGCGGAAATTAAAGTCCTTATTGTTGGTCAAGATCCCTACCCAACACCTGGTCATGCCATGGGTCTCTCTTTTTCTGTCGCCAAAGATGTCCAGCCATTGCCGCGTAGTCTGCAAAATATTTTCAAGGAATACGCCGAAGATCTGGATCTGCCAATCCCGAGTACCGGTGACCTGTCGCCATGGTTTGAACAAGGGGTTTTGTTGCTCAACCGGGTGCTAACCGTTCAACCTGGTAAACCCGGGTCTCACCGAAACCAGGGTTGGGAGGATGTCACTAGTGCTGCGATCGCGGGGGTAGTAGCCAGAGAGAAGCCCTTGGTGGCGGTGCTATGGGGTCGTGATGCTCGATCCACGGCTAGTCTGCTCGGTCGTACACAACGGATAGAAAGTAGTCATCCCAGTCCGATGTCTGCGGATCGAGGCTTCTTCGGTAGCCGCCCCTTTAGTCGCGCCAATGAGCTGCTTGTCGCGGCGGGTGGCGAGGTTGTCGACTGGCGGTTGCCGTGACTTACCCGCCCTTGCCCAAACGGCACTACCTGGGGACGCCGGCGACGGCGCCTGGTCCGTCAGGTCCACAGATGCTGACGTTCACGCGGAAAATTAGACGCGATCCGTTGGCATTCCTTACCGCTATGAAGGACCGCTATGGCGATGTCGTTCAATTCCCGATACCTCGCCCCCCCACGTACTTGGTGTCATCTGCTGATTCCGCACACCGTCTCCTTGTCGGCAACGCCGGCAACTACGGTAAAGACACCATTCAATATCGTTCGCTGTCGCTCGTAACAGGTATGGGGTTATTGGCTGCGGACGATTCGGATTGGCGTAAGCAACGGCCCGTCGTCCAGCCAGCTTTTCATCACTCCATGCTCACCGGGCTTGCGCATTTGGTTGATCAAGAGACTCGTTTAGTCATCGAGGAGTGGCGCGCTGGAGAAGATGGGGCAGCAGTTGATGTCGAGGCGACCATGATGGATATCGCCCTCAGGACAGTGGGTCGGGCTTTATTCGGTGACGACTTGAGAGGCCACAGCGCCCAACTCGCTCGGGCGACGTTGTCAGCGCTTGAGGTAGTCATTCAACGTTCGCGTGTCCCGATCTCGGTTCCAAAGTTGATTCCCACACCGGCCAATCGAAAGTTAGATCGCAGTTTGGCCCGATTGGATCAGGCGGTCACCGAGTTAGTGCAGCAGCGCACCCTAGAGGCCAACCGATCGGATGGGGTCAACGAGAATTCACTGCTGTTAGACCTGCTGCTGGACTCGGACATGTCGGCTGACCAAGTTCGAGATCAAGTAGTCACATTTTTAGTTGCCGGACATGAGACAGCGGCCAGCGGTTTGACCTGGGCGCTTTGGTTGCTGGCCGCGGCACCGAGTTGGCAGCAGCATTTAGCCGAGTCGGCTGAGTTAACCGAGGTTTTTCCAGTCGTGGATGAGGCACTGCGGCTCTACCCGCCGGCATGGGTCATCACCAGGCAGAGTAGAGCTGCCGACCAGCTAGAAGGTCGCGACATTCCGGCTGGAGCTCTGCTAATCACCAGCCCCTTTGTAATCCAGCGAGATGAGCGCTATTGGGATCAGCCCGGACGCTTCGACCCTGCTCGATTTCAGGCGATTAAGCCTCAACGAGCGTCGGCCTATCTCCCATTTGGTGCGGGTATGCGCTTGTGCATTGGTAGAGACTTTGCCCGCTGGGAGATGGCAGTCGTGTTGCGAGAACTTTGTCGCTCTTTCCGATTCGAACGACTGGGCACGCCA
>JAOZTQ010000065.1:1554-7409 GCA_029939085.1 Candidatus Nanopelagicales bacterium | reverse complement strand
GCAATTTCTCGAAGTGACTCGGCAACCTGACGTCGACTTGTTGCTGATCGACTATTGAATGACTTGGGAATACGAATTTTGTCCAAGACCGATAGGCCGTTGGGGAAATCGCCGAGACCAATGCGGCGTGCTCTTCGATCGAGATCAACGCATATGACTCTTGGTTCAACTGCGGGATCATCGCTTGCTGTCTCCACGACAACGACGGGCCCGGATTTTCGGCCCTTAGCAACGCGCACGATTTCGCCGCGACGAAGTTCGCGCAGCGCGTTCAGCGTGTTGTCGCGTTTCCGTGCTCGATTGAGTCGATTGCCATCCTTTTCCAAGGATCGAATCTGGTCGCGTAACTTGGCATATTCGGTGAAGTCGCCCAGATGACAATCCATGGCTTCTTGGTAGCCAGCCATAGCTTCCTCATTGCGGCGTACCTCGGCAGCGATATCGACGACCGCGGAATCGGATTGATACTGCGCAAAGCTGGTCTCTAACAGTGCGGTCGCCCGCTCTCTACCGGTCGTGGCTACGAGATTGACAGCCATGTTGTACGAAGGCCGGAAACTGGAACGCAGTGGATATGTACGAGTACTGGCTAGACCTGCGAGTGCACGTGGGTCCAGACCTCGATGCCAGGCAACTACCGCATGACCTTCGACATCGATGCCCCGTCGGCCCGCTCTGCCGGTGAGCTGGGTGTACTCACCTGGAGTGAGGTCTACGTGAGCTTCACCGTTCCACTTCACTAATCGTTCGAGCACGACTGATCGTGCCGGCATGTTGATCCCTAGGGCCAACGTTTCGGTAGCAAAAACACACTTCACCAAGCCACGTTGGAAAAGTGCCTCAACAACTTCCTTAAAGACTGGAACGAGGCCAGCATGATGTGCCGCGATACCGCGCTCCAGCGCAAATAGCCATGAGTCATAACCCAGCGCAGACAGATCAGCGGGATCTACCCGACCGCATGCCCACTCGGCATATGCGTGGATTTCCTCTCGTTCGGCCGCACTCGTCAGTTGCGTACCCGATCGTATGCACTGCTCAACGGCACCGTCACAGCCTGCACGACTGAAGATGAAGTAGATGGCTGGTAATAGACCGGCTTGGTCTAGTCGTTTCACGGCCCCCGGCCGCGAGACACGGTCACCACCACGACTGCCGGAACCCCGCTGTCGACCGCGATTGCTCCGTCCTCGTCCTCGGTGTCGGTTTCGGTGTGAGCTACCCCGTGACATTCGTTCCTGTTTGGCATCCTCGGCAGCACGATGCAGCAACTCCGGATTGACCTGAGATTGTTCATCGTCGACGAATAGGTCATGGAGGTGGTGGTTGACTAAGACTTGTTGCCACAGCGGTACCGGTCGGAACTCTTCGACGATGACGTCAGTTCGACCGCGGACAGTGCCCAACCAATGACCGAACTCCTCGGCATTACTTACGGTGGCGGAAAGAGCTGTCACCGTGACACTTTCGGGCAGGTTGATGAGCACTTCTTCCCACACCGCACCACGTGATCGATCGGCCAGGTAGTGCACCTCATCCATCACTACGTGGGCGAGGTCGTGCAGTGAGCGCGAGCGAGCGTAAATCATGTTGCGCAGGACTTCCGTCGTCATCACGACAACTGGTGCTTCAGCATTTATCGCATTGTCACCGGTTAACAGACCGACCTGTTCGGGACCATAACGTTGAACTAGATCGTTGAACTTCTGATTTGATAACGCCTTAATGGGTGTCGTGTAGAAGCAGGATCGGCCAGCTTCGAGCGCCAGATGTACGGCAAACTCCCCCACTACGGTTTTACCTGCGCCCGTGGGTGCAGCAACTAGTACTCCGCGTCCTGCTTGTAGTGCTTCACAAGCGGCGAGTTGGAACGGATCGAGTGGGAAGTCGTATAGCTTAAGAAAGTTGCCCAATATTGGATTCTTAGACTTCTTCTTCGCCGCCGCGTAACGCTCTGCGGGGCTAGCCATAGGACCAGCCTACGGCTTTTTCACTGGCGCGATAACTTTGAGCGCACCAGGATGCATGGTTATGTCTGCCGGCAATGGGCCGAAGCGTTCACCGTCCGCGTACACAATCTGTTCTGGCGCCTCGAGTCGAATAGTTTTGCCGGTGTATTGCGTCACCGAATGATGATCTACATGCGTGCCCTTATAGACACGTGGGAATACCCGAAGGAAATCCAACTTCTTGACGTCGTGCAGCCAGGTCACGGTGAAGAGTCCATCGTCGATCTCTGCACCGGCGCAGACCTTCATACCGCCGCCGTAGGAAATTCCATTACCGACGGCTACGAGCATGCCGTTTGCGGTGATTTCTTCACCGTCGATAGTCACTCGATATGGCAGTGGCTTAAATGTGCCGAGTTCTTTCAAAATGCCGATGAAGTAGCGAGCCTCGCCTTTCGGCCACGTCATGTTGTTCGCCGTCTCGTTCACACAGCTATCGAAGCCGCTCGACAGTACTCCCATGAACCAGCGCTCATTGCCGTCATCAGTGCGAGCTTTGCCAGCATCGATGGTGCGAACTTCGAAGTTGTCCAGCGCCGCAACAACTGCTTCCAAGTCACCCTTCTCGAAACCTAAGGTTGCTGCGTTGTCATTACCTGTTCCCAGCGGAGCAATCGCCAGTGGAATGTCAGTATTAACAACTGCCTGAACGGCTAGGTTCACGGTCCCATCGCCGCCGGCGGCAACGACTGCATCGACACCGTCCGCAACCGCTTGCCGTGTGAGATTGAGGGCTTCGTCAGCGGATGTCCCGACCAGGAACGCTGCTTCCATACCGCTGTCACGCAACCGCTCAGCGAGTTGAGTTGCTGCCTGACCGCCTTTACCTTGGCCCGACGTGGGATTTAACAGCACCGCGATCTTTTTGCCCATGCCGGCAGACTAACGGTGTCCGAGTTAGTGCTCGCAGTGCGGTCAGTCGACAGAACTAGGTGAGTCGACTGAACCAGGATCATCCAGCGCGGTGGGCTCCTCGATAGTGCTCATTTCGTCATCCGGAATGGCAGCTTCGTCGGCCCGTTTCCCCTTGCGCCGATCGTGCAACCAGGCAATCCCCATGACGATGGTGAGTAGCAAAACGATCGGTACCGCCAGCATTGTCATCGTGATGGGGTTTCCGTCTGGTGTCGCGACCGCAGCAAAAAGGAAGATCCCAACCAAAATCCATCGCCAAGCATTAATGAGCGTACTGGCCGGGAGCACACCGGCAAGGTTGAGCATGAGCGCGAATAACGGAAGCAGAAATCCGATGCCGAAGACAATAACGGTACGCAAAAAGAACGTCACATAACGCGATACATCGACGAAGTTACTCACGCTTTCCGGCGTAAAGCCCAGCAGAAAGTCGAGTGCATTTGGCATAAAGACGTAAGCGAGCGCAACACCTGCACAAAACAGCGGTGTAGCAATGGCAACCACGATGATTGACCAACGCCGTTCATGTCGATGCAGTCCTGGTGTGACGAAACGCCACAGTTGATAGAGCCAGATTGGTGAAGCAAGTACGACCCCCGAGACCAACGCAACCTTTATTTGAAGGACAAAGGGGTCAGCGACACCGGTGAGCGTCAACTGCACATTGCGACCGTTTTCTTGAGCCTCCGCGACGACGTCGAGGAATGGCTGCGATATGAGCCTGAAGATTTCGTCGTAGTAGATCCAACCGACTATGGCTCCTGCGGTGATAGCTAGAGCACTACGGAAGAGCCGATTTCGAAGTTCACGCAAATGCCCGGTAAGCGGCATTGAGCCGTCCGACGATTTTTTGCGCTCCCTCACGGTCGAGGGGATCAGGTCTGGGGCTTGCTGGAATCCGGCTGCGCGGCTTCGGTTGGCTGCGCTGGCTCGGCAGCGGGGGTCGCATCAGCGGCAGGAGGATTTGAGGGCGGCAGTTGCTCTTGGGCTGATCCCTCAACCTTGTCCTTATTTTCATCTTCGTCGTGCAGACCCTTGGTTTCTGACTTAAGGATGCGCAGCGAGCGCCCAAGACCGCGGGCCGCATCGGGAAGACGTTTGGCACCAAACAGCAAAAGGATAAGTACCAGAATGATGAGCCATTCGGCTCCCTGCGGGAATCGCATATCTACCGTCCTCCAACCACAGTGTGGGCTACCGCCCGTGCGGTCCCCCTAGAGTACCGCGAAATTCAGCGATTACGGCTTGCTCTGTCGGTCGGGTCGCTATCGGTCATAGACCAGCAGATGTCTCCCGCGACAGAATCTGAATGAGTCGATCGGTCGAACGCAGTGTAAGTCCGAAATCAATAAGGTCATCGTGGCTAATTGGGTTTCCGAAGTGCATTTCTAGCGCCTCGGCGGGTACGTGTAGGCGTTCGACGGTCACTCCGGCTCCACGCAACAGCGTGACTACCTCTTCATCGGCAGATTTGGTGATTTCCTGGTCGCATTCAGGGCAAATGAATCGATAAGTTGCCCAACCAGCTGCTGGCGCAACTACAACATTGATCTCGCGCGGCCGTAGATCTACGTCACCACAGTCTGGGCAAGTCGCCTTAATGGTTGTCATCGCAATCGCCTCCAGGCGATCTTTTCCGCTTCACTTGCGCTCCAGCATGGCGCTACTGCGGTGACTTTTCCTGTGAGCCCAGACAGCTTCGCCCGGATGGTCGTATACATCCAGACACCAACGCCCATTTCGGACATACGGATTTCGGACAACCACTAATTTCGAAGGAGATGACCTGCTTCAGGCTCTGAAGCTAAGGATTCCGAAGGCTAAATGGCTGCCACCCCTACGGGTTCAGTGCTTACTGGGGCGTCCCATCAGTGGGTGCCTCCAAGACCTGAACCACTTCGACGATGAAGGCCAATGCCTCGTTTTCCTGAATCGCCGGAGGCCGGCCAGTCGGGCCGTATGCGAGATCAGCTGGGATGAGCAAAAGTCGAGCACTCCCGGGCTTCATACCGGTAACACCCTCGGTCCAACCGGGAATTACTCCGCTGAGTGGGAAAGTTGCCGGCTCGCCCCGTTCAAAGGATGAGTCGAAAACCTCTCGGGTCTTGTAGCCCACGCCTACGTAGTCAGCTGTGACCGCACTTTGTGGGGTCGCCTCAACTCCGACGCCCTGACACAGATCGACGACGACGAGCTCCTTGGGGACCTTGGCGTCCTTGGCGACAGTCAACTCAGTGCTTCCGTTCTCACCGGTTTGCACGGCGGTCACACCGTCGATGCTTTCGTCAAATGAGCATTCAGCAACGGGGTCCCCACTGGTAGCAGTGGGTGAACCGGACTCATTTGAGCAGCCGGCAAGGAACAATGCAGCCGCTGCGAGCGGAATGAATATACGGGATGCGCGCATGTCGGTCACTGTACTGCAAGGCTCAGCTTGCTCCCTCGACTGGGAGCGGTGTTTTCGTTGAAGTCCTCACATGCTGTCGATTAAGCGCTCAACACGCTCATCGGCACTGCGGAACGGGTCCTTACAGAGGACTGTGCGCTGAGCTTGATCGTTGAGCTTCAGGTGCACCCAATCAACGGTGTGGTCTCGACGTCGCTCTTGGGCACGGCGGATGAAGTCGCCACGAAGTTTGGCTCGTGTGGTTTGCGGTGGTACCGATTTAGCTTCAAAAACGTCCAGATCAGATACAACGGTCTCTGCCTGTCCGCGTCGAGCGAGAAGGTAATACAGACCTCGATCTCGGGAAATATCGTGGTAGGCCAAGTCGAGCAGTGCCACTTGTGGGCTCGACAGGGTCAATGAGTGCTTAGCCATATAGCGCTCGATCATCTGCCACTTGATCATCCAGTCGATTTCACCACGCACGAGGTCGTGGTTCTGCGTACTCACAGCAGTCAAGGCTCGTTCCCACAGATCAAGTACGC
>JAOZTQ010000065.1:0-1544 GCA_029939085.1 Candidatus Nanopelagicales bacterium | reverse complement strand
CGATTAAACCCGAGCGCTGTGCAAACGCCAATGCTCGCTCGAAGTATTCATCCTGGATGTCCAATGCGGTGACTTCTCGACCATTGGCCAGTCGCACCATACTTTTGCCGGTCGGATCATGGCTGATCTCTCGGATAGCTCTGATTGGATTTTCCAACGTCATATCTCGCACGGTGCCGCCGTCCTCGAGCATCCGAAGGACGATGTCAGTGGCTCCCACTTTGAGCATGGTTGTGGGCTCGCTCATATTGGAATCGCCAACAATGACGTGCAATCGACGGAACCGCTCAGCATCCGCATGTGGTTCATCACGGGTATTGATGATGGGCCGCGATCTCGTGGTTGCGCTGGATACACCCTCCCAGACATGTTCGGCACGTTGGCTGACGCAGAAAACGGCTCCACGAGGAGTCTGCAGGACCTTTCCGGCTCCCACGACAATCTGTCGGGAGATCAAGAACGGCAACAGAGCATCTGCTAACCGGCCGAACTCGCCCATCCGGGCTACTAGGTAGTTTTCGTGACAGCCGTATGAGTTTCCTGCTGAGTCGGTGTTGTTCTTAAACAGGTAGATCTCACCGGCTATCCCCTCTTCTCGCAGCCGGCGCTCAGCATCGATCAGCAGACCTTCCAGGATGCGTTCACCTGCACGGTCTTGGGCTACCAACTGCTCGATATCGTCACATTCAGCGGTGGCGTACTCCGGATGACTACCTACATCGAGGTACAGCCGAGAACCATTTCTCAAGAAAACGTTGCTCGATCTACCCCACGACACCACCCGCCGGAAAAGGTAACGGGCGACCTCATCGGGACTTAGCCGACGCTGACCTTGGAACGTACAGGTGACGCCGTACTCGGTTTCGATGCCGTAAATCCGTCGGTCCATGATGCGCGCTACTCCTCACCCAATAACTCGGTGATGTATTCGTTGTCGAGCCTCCGGAACTTACGACGGGGTCGATTGCGATCCAGGATCGCGGCTTCCAAGTGATCCGGTTGCAATACGCGTTCTTCGTGTCCGGTTTCGGACAGGCTGGTTAAACACACCTTGAGTGCTTGCCCGAGCCCCATATCTGATTCCCAATGTTCGGCGAGGTGACTGGCGATTTCATCACTAGATCCGCCCATGGCGACGAATCGGCGCTCATCAGCCACAGATCCGTCGAAGCGCAGCCGATACAGCTGATCGTCAGCTGAGGTATCCCCTACCTCTGCGACCACGATTTCAACCTCATATGGCTTCTGAGTTTCGGTGAAGATTGTGCCCAGAGTCGTTGCATAGGCGTTGGCTAGTGCCCTAGCGGTGACATCTGATCTGTCATAAGAAAAGCCCCGCATATCGGCTAGGCGGATACCAGCAACCCGCAAACTTTCGAATTCGTTGTACTTGCCCACGGCTGCAAAAGCGATCCGATCGTAGATCTCAGAGATCTTGTGGAGTGCCCGCGAGGGATTTTCCGCAACGAAGAGGATGCCATCGGCGTATTCGACAACAACGACGCTGCGACCACGGGCAATGCCTTTTCGCGCGAAATCAGCCT
>JAOZTQ010000064.1:1907-7465 GCA_029939085.1 Candidatus Nanopelagicales bacterium | reverse complement strand
GCTGCTCCTGCAATCGTTTCTCAAATTCCCGTTTCAGATCTTCAATTTCCTCCGGGGATAATTCAGGAAAATCAATATCGGGAACCTCACCCGCGGCAGCTCGCTCTAACCATTCATGGATCTCCTTCTTGAGATCTACGTCCTCGGTCAAACCGACGTACTCCGCCAGAAACGCTCGGTCGAACGCATCCAGGTGTGCTTCATGATGTATCAGAAGAGATCGAGCCGTGAAGTAGTAATGAGTCGCGTTGTTCTCGTGTAGCCCCTGTGCCAGAGCATTAGCGAGTGACACTGCCTCCTGAGCACCGACCGGCACCTGCAACTCGCGCAGTCGATAGAGCAGACCCAAAAACATGGGGAGTGCTGAACCGTGCTTGGGCATGATCAACGCCTACCGTTCACTGAATAATTGAGATCTTGCAACTCGATCATTTCGGTCTCGTGTTCTGCCATATATTGACTGAAATTATGGCTTTCGAGGTACCGATGCCAGAGTACATGTGTCCCATAACTAGACGTTTCACTCGATATCCGGATCTGAGCCAGACATTGACTCACTCTCAATCTTTTTCCCTAACTGGGGCGATTTTGACTTTCGCAGTTGGTGCGTCCTCGTCCGCAAGCGCGGACTGGTCGACCTCGAAATACTCAAATAGCTTGATATCCGCTGCTTCGGGGACGAGATAGATGTAGGTCTTGTTGAACGGGTACTCAGGATCTATGTTGTCGTAACATCCGGGGTTGTCTTTGTAGTCGTATAACCGATCGATGACTTCAAAAGATTCGCCCTGCGTGTCCGTTACGGTCGCATTAATTACGTCGTCGCACGGGTCGATGCTCTCTTGTGTGTTGTTCTTTCCAGTAGTCCTCACATACACGTATTGGAGATCCTCCGGAGCATCAATCGTCTCACCATCTAGCGTGACTGTTGGACTTGACCAGACCTCCTGAACCGTGAGTTCTATGCCATCGCTGTTCGATGGCTCACCTATCCGCACTGGTGCAGACCCCGTCGATCCGTCACCCTTCTCCGCCTCGGTCGAGGCCTTTTCCAAATCATCGGAAGATTCATTCGATGAGCACGACCCCAGAAAAACCAATGGCGTGCACAGCACCACAACAATTAATCGTTTGCGCAAGGTCACCTCTGGACAGTAACTGACCGCGCCGGGTGATCAAGAGTCAGATTTAGATTCAGTTACCGCGAACGGTCCAACTGAAGTTGCACCTGATACTTCGAAGAAATCAGAAAGCCGTCAACCTAGAATCTGCCGCGAGCGAGTCCGTTCAAATGCTGCGAGAACGCCGTGAGGTCCTGCTCTTTCTTCAGTAGGGTCCCGAGATAGGGAGTTGCACTATCTAACTCGACATCAGAAATACCTGAAGCCCGTAGCATTGCTATCCAATCCACGAGTTCACTGGTAGACGGCTTCTTCCTAATTCGGTTCATCTCCCGGAGTTGGTAGAAGGCAGTTAAAGCTTGCCGCAAGAGTTCTTGGTTGAGGTCCTGGTGATGAACAGCCACAATTCGAGCCATAAGCTCCGGATCTGGAAAATCGATAAAGTGAAATACACAACGACGCAGAAAAGCGTCGGGGAGTTCCTTTTCGGCGTTGCTCGTGATGATGACCACTGGACGATGTTGCGCTACGACATCCTCCCCCGTCTCCATAATTCGAAATCGCATTCGATCTAGTTCGTGCAGCAAATCATTAGGAAATTCTGGGTCAGCCTTATCGATCTCATCGATCAAAAGCACAACGCGCTCATCAGCTCGAAATGCGCGCCCCATTGGTCCTAGGTGGATGTAGTCAGCGATATCGCGAACATTGTGATCACCGAAACGACTGTCGTACAGCCGCTGAACCGTGTCGTAGTGGTACAGCCCTTCTTGCGCCCTCGTAGTGCTCTTCACATTCCAAGTAATGAGGTCCATACTCAAGGCTTCAGCGATTGCCTCAGCTAGCAGTGTCTTTCCAGTACCCGGTTCGCCTCGGACCAGTAAAGGTTTCTCGAGCACTAAAGCCGTGCGCACAGCTGCCTCAAGCGCTGGATTGGTTAGGTAGGATTCAGTTCCGGCAAATCCGGTTTCTGCCATATTTTCCTCCGCAACGGTTAGTCCCATGGTGCCTTATGTCCTGTTGGCGGGCTGAACAGCGCCAAGAATCTAAAGCCAAAACGTTGGTGGCAGCTGGAATTTTTCGACGCAAGGGCCTTATCTGGTCAGGCCATCTATCCAATATCAAGAAACTTTTTTACAAAAACCGTTGCGGAGCTGGGCACAACGACTTCTCTCTACCAATGAGGCTGATCATGTCGAGAAAGTAGGGATGAAGTGATGCCAGGTAATGCGCCTGAACTTCTGCTTCATCACTGCTTATTGGCCTGCGAAACCCCAGGCAAGTGAAATATCATTTTCGAAGGAAGTACCGAGATGAAGTTCCCCAGGTTGCTGTCCGTCGTGTGCTCCGCAGCATTTGGATTAGCCGGTTTGGCGATGGTGGCCGGCCCGGCCTCTGCTGGAACGGCGTGGCAATCCGTTTTCGATTTATCTGACACGAGCTATACCGCCCGGGAGGTGCGACTCGGCACATCTTCTGATGGCTCTGTCGTGCATGCGTTGTGGAAGCAGTACACCGGCAGCAGATATCAAGTGCAGATACGTACTTCTAGTGATTCAGGTACGAGCTGGGACGATGCGGTCGAGCTTTCGGATTCAGGGGCTAATTCAATCGACGCGCATTTGGCAACCTCCGCCGATGGCAGCGTGGTCGTTGCTGCATGGCGCTACTACGACGTCAGTTTGCGCACGTGGATTGCGACATCTGCAACTAGTACGGATCAGGGGGCTAGTTGGTCGACACCAATCGATCTATCTGACTCGACGACAAGCGTCTACAACCTCGGCCTAGTGATGTCAGCGGACGGCAACACCATTGCAGCTCATTGGCGGCAAGAAGACGCGTCTTCGGGCCAAAACGTGGCCCGAGCGATAGGTAGTTCTGATGCCGGAGCCTCGTGGCACAGTGTCGTGGACTTATCTGATCCTTCGCGAGATTCCAGTGCACCTGATATGGCTATTGCTGCCGAGGCAGGAGCTATGTACGCGATCTGGCCACATACAGATTCTTCGGCACAGGATGTTATCCAGTTCTCCAGTTCCACTGACGGAGGTCAAAACTGGTCAACCACAACTGATCTATCCAGCCCATCCAGTCAGGCCCGTACCGCAGAGGTGGCAACCAACGCCGATGGCAGCGTAGTAACTGGGACATGGATACGCAGTGATGGTACTGACAATCTTGTCCAAGCCCGGTCCAGTTCCGACGCAGGCGGAAGTTGGACTGATGATGGCGGAAGCGATCCGGCGCATGACCTCTCTGCCTCAGGTTACGACTCGGCCGACCCACGAGTCGTTGTATCTGCAGAAGGTGTACTCCAGCATATTTTCTGGCGTGAAGAACAGTCCTCAGCCCGAATCCTTCATCAGGCAACAACCGACGATGCAGGGGTGACTTGGTCATCTGAGCGGGAACTCTCCGACTCAGATGCTTCGGCTACAGCTCATCAGATTGCACAGTCCGATGAGGGGACCCAGTTATCAGTGATTTGGGTTAACACCCCCGATGAGGGATATGCCACGGTTAAAGTGCGGGATACTTCGGATGCCGGCGAAACTTGGTCAACGACCACCGCCGAACTTTCCGATTCCACCGAGACCTCTGACGATCCGATTCTCGTCTCCAGCTCAACTGGTTCCGTTTTGCATGCGGCGTGGGAATTCCAACGGGACGGCAAACGAGTCGTGCAGGTTACTAGTGGCATTTATGCCGAGCCGGCGCAGGCACCTACCGCCGTCACCGCTATCCCTGGGGTCGAACAAGTTTCACTTTCCTGGACTGAACCAGCCTCAGATGGCGGGTCCGACATTACCGGCTACCGAGTTCAGGTCAATACCGGCAGCGACTGGACAACGGTCGTTGACAACACCGACAGCGCTTCAACCTCATATGTGGTCACTGGGCTGAGTTCAGCTACCAACTATCGCTTTCGGGTTGCAGCCGTCAACGGGGTATCAACTTCCGAGAACTCCGACCCCACTGCTGCTGTTACCCCCTTGGCAGTAATACCTCCTGATTCAGGTGACGGTTCTGAAGGCGGAAGTGGATCGAATCCCGGTGTGGACAATGGCACCGGTGGCAGCGATGGCAGTGGATCTGGATCCGGGGCGGATTCCGGAATGGATCCAAGCGAAACCGCCAGTAAACCCGCCAAACTTGAAAAATTGAAGGTCAAGAGCAAAAAGAATAAGCGCACGAATAAGACCTCATACAAAATCAAATTTAATCGTCCGGTCAACTACGAATCTGCCGAGATCTCCTCATATCAGTGGCGAATCAAAGTCAAAAAAGACTCCAGGAATGCCAAGAAGAAGAAATGGTCCGCCTGGTCGAAGTGGACCAGTATCTCCGCCGAATCCATGAATGGATCGAAAAAACTGAAATCGAAAATCAAGAAAATAAAGAAGCTACGAAAAGCATCATCCGGAACCAAGATTAAACTTCAGGCCAGCGCAGTCAATGAAGTTGGCTCTGGCACAAAGGCAAAGACCACCTTCCGCGCACGTGGCTAGCAGTCTGTCTTGCAAGGCTACGAGCCTAGAGTTAGAGACACTGGACTCTTGGCGACTGAGCCCTCAAAACTAGGATCTGTTGAGAGGCCGAATGTCGGAAATCACGAGAGGATGGGGGTACCTGGAACCGGTGAGCAATGGAGGGGGTCAAGTTGCAAAACCACTCACTTCGACCCGAGGTCGACGGTCAACGTCCCATTGGCGGCGTCATCCCGATATCCGCATCGGAACTCTTGATGACCGGGACACAGGAAGTTTTTGACGTTCTTGAACGACCAGGACATCTGACGCTTTTCCATCCTTTTTGTCGAGAAAATTTCTCCACCGAATGGAATGAGGGGAATCGTCATGATGTACTCATCTACCTCAATGGGCTGCAGTTTGTTCGCAACTTCATTTCATGGCAACGCCCGTTCGGATTTGATCTGCTGATCGGGGAGCCGGGTCAGCGGCAGTCCCTGGTGGGTTGGCGGCTCAAGCCGATTAGTGAGAGCAGCAGTCGACTAACCATCACGGTCTACCCACACTTACTGCATGGCTTCTCGCCTCTAGCCAGTTATCCCATTCATAAACTATGGCTGCGCCCTAAACTGCAGGACTACCTCAGTTCCGTCGTGGCGGGTCTGCAGTTTTACCTGGTCACTGAGAAAAGCACGCCCCGGAATGCGTTCGGTTCGCATCCCTGGTTCTCATAAGCCAATCAGCGGCTCATCTTTCTTCACGAAACTCAACATGTCGCTGAGCAATCGGGTCGTACTTTTGCAGGGTCAGGCGATCGGGCGTGTTCCGCCGACTCTTTCTCGTTACGTAGGTGTATCCGGTGCCCGCAGTCGAACGCATCTTGATGACTGGTCGGTTGGATTGCCCCTTGGCCATATCTGCTCCTAGGATCTATATGAGAATGATTCTCAGATAGAACATAGAC
>JAOZTQ010000064.1:0-1807 GCA_029939085.1 Candidatus Nanopelagicales bacterium | reverse complement strand
TTGGTGTCACGGTCGATCACCGATCGGAAAGGCCAGGTAGACGCGGCTCTGATCGAGTTAGTACATGATTGCGTTTCGTGCACGCTCCGAGAAGACGTCTTGCCAACTTTGATGCGCATGGCAGCCGAGCCTGGTGTTGACGCCATCGTATTGGTGTTACCGGAGGCGGTAGAACCTATTGGTTTCCTTGAAAGCTTCATGTTGGCCACCGATCAGAATGGGCGAACGACGTCTGACGTGTGTCATGTCGAAGCGGTTGTGGCCGTTGTTGATCCGCCCGAACTAGTCCCAACGTTGAGCAGTGATGAGACCCTGATCGACCGCGGTCTCAATGTTGGTGAAGAAGACGACCGATGCATAGCCGATGTACTGGCAGGACAAGTGGAGTGTGCCGATCTCGTCGTGGCAAAGGACGCCACCGCGCAGGAACGAGCCCTACTGCAACTACTAAATGCTCAGGCGATAGTCACAGAACAAACACCGCAGAATCTTGAGCCGATGTTTGATTTCGATCGGACGAGCGCTCGCACCTCACCCGCGCACATCGATCACTTGGCGACAACATGTCGTGTCGACGACGCATGGCGACTTCAGTGGCGCAGCCAACGTCCACTGCACCCCCTACGTCTTTATGAGGCGCTCGAAACCATCGCAGACGTTTCATTGCGAGGCCGAGGGCATTTCCGAATCGCAAGCCGACCCGAAGTAGTGGTCGAGTGGGATAGCGTTGGCGGCCAGCTACGCCTCGGCGCACCCGCCACTGAGGTTTCTTCCGACCAAGCGCAGTTACAGTTCGTCGGGCTTAGCGACCGCGCTTATGCCATAAGCGACGTCTTGGATGCGGCGCAACTCACCGATGCAGAACTTGCCGAGCCTTCAATTTTCTCAACGGAAGAAACCGATCCATTTATTCACATCTGGCGTTCGGCCGGATTGGAACCGGAGGAAGATCAGTGAAACCAGATATCCATCCCGATTACCACCCCGTTGTCTTTCGGGACCGCAACACCGGCAAAGAGTTTTTCACCCGCTCGACTGTCGTCAGTGAGGAGTCCATCGAATGGCACGATGGCAATACCTACCCGTTGATTCACGTGGATATCTCTTCGGACAGCCATCCGTTTTGGACCGGCACCGCGAAAGTTATCGATAACGAAGGCCGCGTGGCCGCCTTCGAACGGCGCTACGGAGGTAAGAAATGAAGGTTCGCGCTTCTCTCAAATCGCTCAAGAAAAAGCCCGGAGCCCAGGTCGTTCGACGTCGAGGCCGGGTCTATGTAGTGAACAAGAAAAACCCACGTTTCAAAGGACGACAAGGATAATCATGGCCAAGAAAAGCAAGATCGCTAAGAACAAACAACGGCAAGTGATCGTCGACCGATATGCTGCACGCCGGGCCGAACTGAAGGCGACTATTTCCGATCCTAAAGCGAGTAGCTCAGAGAAGCGTGCGGCTCGAGCTGAACTTTCTCGACAACCAAGGGACGCCAGTGCTACCCGGATTCGAAACCGCGACCAAATAGATGGTCGACCCCGCGGCACCTACCGAAAATTTGGTTTGTCTCGGATTCGCTTGCGCGAGTTAGCACATCAGGGTGAACTCCCTGGCGTAACAAAGTCCTCCTGGTAACGAAGGAATTCCTGATGGCCGTACCCAAACGTAAAGTCTCACGCAGTAACACTCGGCACCGCAGGTCTCAGTGGAAAGCGAAAGCCCCGGACCTAGTTCCTGTAGTTGTAGATGGCCGGCGGCGACTGATTCCCCGTCGGTTAATCGCTGCTGCCAAGCGCGGATACCTAGACGACCT
>JAOZTQ010000063.1 GCA_029939085.1 Candidatus Nanopelagicales bacterium | reverse complement strand
AGGTCGAAACCAGCATCACGTAGATGCAACATAGGGACCAACATCTCAACAGGATGATTACCCGTGGAGAACTCCTTCCCATTACGCATTCGCATATTCTTTTGCTCGGTAGCAATGACGAGAATTTTTGATCGGCCACCCGCGTATTTCTGGTAGTTATTTCGACTGAAGTCAGTTGTCTTCGAGGTCGCGAGCCGGAGGGCTACTTTAGATGGCCGATAAGAGCCGTCTGTCTCAACTTGTGGGGCTATACCGAGTAGGGAACGCATTCTTGGTGAATTCCAATCATTGGACTTGTAATAACCAACTATTTGGTTACTTTACTATCCCTGGGCTTCGGTGTATCGGCAGAGTTAGTTAGTCTCTTCTTATGTCCACCAGAGACGCTGAGGAGACTAAGGAGCGGATTCTGCTCGCGGCGGTAGAGGAATTCGCGGAGTTCGGTTACTTCGGTGCGCGAGTTGACCGGATAGCCAGGGGCGCTGAAGCGAACAAGAGTTTGATCTATGTCTATTTCGGCAATAAGGATCAGCTTTTTGATGCTGTCATTGATGCTGCTATTGGTGATTTGCACGAATCAGTACCATTCGACCCGGAGGATCTCCCCAACTACGGCGCACGTTTGTTTGACTTTCTCGTGGCACACCCGGTCGAAATCCGTATCGACGCTTGGCGTCGGCTAGAAAGGCCCGCTAACACTGCACTAGAAGGAGAGATCTTCGCCGAGAAGATCGCAGCACTAGACAAAATGAGCGCAGGGAACCGTACGACACACGATTCAGCGGATTTACTTGTCGCAGTCATCGCGTTGGCGTGGTCGTGGGTATCCGTCCCACGATCCCTCGGTGAACTCGCAACACAAGACAATGATCGTCGGCGCGAACGAGTTATCGAGTCCATCGAAGCGCTGTGCGCCGGAGTTTTGGACTAAGCCAACTTGTTCCGCACGCGAGACTAAATCACAGGCTCAGTAACCTCCGAAGCGGTTTCGTTCTCCATAGATGCCGAACCTGCTCTCCCCAAGACCACGGCGGTCACTGCCCCTGCCACCGCTGCAACTGCGATACCTATTGCCGTCGCCCAGTTCCAGGCAAAGAACTCCACACCACCGGTGAAAGCCGCTGGGATCACACCCACTACCGCTCCAAATAAAGACGCAAGGACATGGAGACCTGGCCGAATGCCAGAGAGTGCCGCTCCCCCGGCAGCCGCGGCAATCAAACTCGCGACCACAACCAACACACTCGGTGAACTAACCGCAATAGCCAATGAACCTGCCACTAAAGCCGCCATGATCATCGAACCCGCTGTCGCACCTTCGACCTCGTCGTCGGTATGTGCCTCTTGAGTGCCGTCTAAGCGGACCACCTGGGCCAACATCTTTCCAGCGACGGCGATATAGCAAGGAATAAGGGTGATGATGGCCAAACTACCTAGTGCCAAGAACACACCGATAGCGCCCGCTGGCATAAATCCAAACCCAATAAAGACTGACAGCGAGGGCACGAAGAATGATCCACCAAAAATGAGTAATGGCGCGGCCAAAATACCTGCTATCAGTGCGATACCTAGCACGAAACCGCCGACAGGAAATCCGGTGCCGGGACCTTTAACACTTTGCCGAAGCAAGGGGTCGACCGAGGCTAGTGCAAGAACACCTAAGGCCATGGCAATGTAAATGCCTTGCGGCAAACTGTCTACGGCGAGAAAACCGGACGGTAACTGGGCACCACCGATGACGGCCCCAAGAGCGGCCATCAGCCACGACAGCACCAGCGTGATCCAGTAACCCCATCGGGCAACTCGGGAAGTCCCGCGCTCCGAACCGAGTACCGCCATAGCGCCAGCGCCAACAGCTAAGGCGATAACAGCTGCCGGAATCAAAACCCAGCCAATGAGCGACAACATGTGGGCTACCAGCGCGAGTAGCGCAGCTGCCAAAATGAGTGCCACAATCCCGCGCACAGTACGACTGATGTTGGCGGCAGTCCCCCGCGTGAAGAACACCATGGGATAAACGATCGCCACCAGGAGTACCAAACCTAAGGCTCGAAACAGATCTACCCCAGCACCGGTTATCGATATCAAAAGCAGCAGTCCGTAACCAACACCTACTAAAGCGGCGGTTGCGCGAGTAGTACCCAACCGCTTACCTGTCATCGCCAGAATCACCAGTAGCAACAAGACGACCGTAATGACAATAGAAGTCGCTAACGCAGTAGCCATGACTCAACCTCCCCACTTATTGGGACAGTTATCTGGCACAGGTTCTCGCTCGAACCGCGCTTCGATCCACTCATCAACCGAATCCCGAGCGTTGATGACAACACTGCCGTGATCATCTTGCGGGTAGAGCTCCAGTTTCGCGTTAACGTCACCCTGTTGACAGAGGATGGAAAAATACTCAGGAGTCGCCTGATTGATGACAACCACGTCTTCCATACCCTGGACAAGGAGTAATGGATGGTTCAGTGGACGATTGCCTGCGGTGTTCAGGTCTATAGCTCTCAGCGCATCTTTGGCGAACGGGATATTGACATAGTCGGCGATGATGCCCCGATCTTGAAAGTAATTTCTGAGCTGGTCACTGCACAGTTCACCAACTTTGGGCAAATCCTTGATTCCCTTTTCGCTAAAAACCTCTTCTTGTGACAACCATGGGTAGTTTTCCACCCAGGTACCCAGAAATGTCATGACGAAGTAGGTCCGATTGGTTCCTCCCGGATCTTCGACCAACGCTTTCATCGCGGCGGGCCAGGCCGGGATTAGCGCAGGAGCCAGTGATGTCACTCCATTGATGTATACGTCTGGGGCATACTCGGCCTGGATCTCTGAGGCGAATAGAACAGCTTGTCCACCTTGCGAATGACCGTAGAGTGCCGTCCGCGAGTGATCGAGATTGTCGCGCCAACCTTGAACCGCCCGGATCGAATCCAAGATGTTGCGACCTTCCGCATCGCCCAGGAGATACATCGGGGTCACCTTGGGACCCATCCCCTGGTAGTCCGTCGCAACCACTGCCCAACCTTGCTCTACTAGCGGCTGAATCTTTCGAGTGAATTGCGAGCCAGCGGGGGTTTTGTCGTCATAGGGAGTAAGTGAAGTCGCACATTGCCTTGCTGCCCCGGTCGTGCCGTGCGCATAACCAATCAAGGGGAAACCTGCCTCAGGTGCTTCACCCGATGGTTGGGCATACAGAGCGGTAACCGGAATGTCGTCCCCAGTGATCGTGGTGGAGTGGTACATAACGCGGTACAAATCAATACCTTCGTAGGCCTTCTCCCCTGGCCCTGGTTCAATCTTTTCGGTTTTGATCACGAAACCGGGTGTACCCGATGGAATATCTTCGGGTGCTACATCGTAGAACTCTGGAATATCTGAGGTCTTCGACACACCGCTGCCGTCACCTGCCTCCTTCTGCGAAGGCGGAACGTCGATAATCGCTGATGGCGGCGACCACACCACCATCAGTACGCCCGCAAGCAAAACAAGGACGAGACCCACTACACGCCCACTCATGCCACTCCCGTCATGAAAATGTTCGAACCGCAGGGCCACCGCAAACGCCCCACTGGTGGGAAGTTTAGCCAACCGAATCCGATGAAGTGGTGCTAACGAACTTTAGAGGTACGTATCCCTGGGCGGTTCGATTGCTACGACGTCTTGGGCCGCGAATGCCGGTGGCTTTGTATAGTCAGTTGATCCGTTATCGGTGTAGACACCCGTTACCGTGACCCACTGCTCAACTGGCGGTGACGGCGCATCTTGAATCTCCACTTTGACCGCCGACGCATCCGCTGCGCAGCAACTCGATACAAATCGCGTCAGGTACCAGCCACCTGACTCGCTTTCGGTCACGAATCCAGTGAGGCTTATTTCGCGGTCCGTCATTGATTGGCCACCATCGAATAAGGCACGTGCTGCATAGTCGTCTAAGTTCAGGGTTATCGGTCCGTCGGTTTCCGGTAGCGGTTCATAACCTCCGTCAGAGTTCTGGGACAGCGGCTGAGTGCCGCTGTCGCGAGCGGCCGCATCAGATCCTAGTGGCGGTGGCGTGATGATGAACATGGCGGCGACAGGAAGCAGAATCAGCCAGGCCACCTTTGGCGCCCGGGTGTGGTCGTGACCGTGATCCTCACCTGCACCGCTATGCGCTTCTGCAGGTTGCCGTAGTGCAATTGCCAGCGACCAAAGACCGAGCACAACCAGCAGTCCAGCCGAGACCAGCAGCAGCGGGCGCATCGGCTCCTTCACATAATTCAGGAATAAATCCGACCAAGTAATTCGCCAAATCACGACCCCCATGGTCAGCAATACAAGGGCTTGAACGTCTCGCTTCACAGCAGCCACCACCCCACTACAACGGCGCACACTAGGGCTACGACAAATGTGATTGGGGCGAATATCGCGGCAAACCGGCGACCAAAAACACCTACTTGCATAGCAATAAGTTTGATGTCCACTACGGGCCCTACCACCATGAACGCGAGCCGAGCTGTCATGGGGAACGCGGTGAGCGATGCCGCGACAAAAGCATCGGCTTCTGAACAGATGCTCACTACAACCGCAAAAATAGCCAGGACCAGGATGGCAAGCCAAGGCCGCTCTGCGACTGCTTCGACCATTTCCTCGGGGAGCAGCACGTTGATAGTGGCCGCCACGATGGAGCCAAGGACCAGGAACCCACCCGCATGCACGATGTCGTGTGCGGCTGTCAACCGGAATGTCTCCCATTTTGAGACGCCATCACCGGCGAAACTCTGGGGTGTACGCAGTAAATTTCGGCCTTTGCCTATACGTATCCAAATCCAACCCACAATAAGAGCAGTCAGCAGCGATGCCACAAAACGTGCACCCACAACTTCCGGCTGCCCCGGAAATGCGACAGCGGTTGAGATCATCACGATGGGGTTAATGGCCGGTGCGGACAGCAGAAAAGCCAATGCGGCAGCTGGATTGACGCCGCGACGAACGAGGCTGCCTGCGACAGGAACGGAGGCACACTCACAGCCAGGTAGCACGACACCGGCCGCACCTGCGGCTGGAACCGCTGCGGCGGGATTCTTAGGTAATGCCTTTTCAAAGAATGATGGCGGCACAAAGGCTGAAATGGTGGCTGAAAGCAGAACCCCCATGACCAAGAATGGGACAGCTTGGACAACGATCGACACTAGAACTGTTGTCCAGGTCTGGAGCCGAGGTATCGCGAGTACCTCAATCAGCCAATCTTGCCCAATAAGTAAAGCCAGAGCGACAAGGCCCAAGGTCAGTGAACCCCAAGGAATCCGGGATCTCGAACTTTCGTGTTCTTCCGAAGTCTTGGAGGCAGTCGATTCCTCGAGTCCAGGTTGATCACTCGACGCCACCGCAGCATTATCGCCGGCAGGCAGGCCAGCACGCGTTGATGACTCGTCTTCCATTTACCCGACCCTCCACGGACGTCCCCTAAACTTAAGCGAGACTCAGCAGGTCTGGCTACATTGACTTTGGCATTTATCTCGCTTTTGACCAACTCGTTCCACCAAAGCGGTGACATGACGGCACATCGGCAGGAATCAACCCGATAAATCCTGAAATTCGCCGATGAAAAATCTTTTTTCGATTTGTGGTTTAGAACTGTTCACGGGGGGCAAACCGATAGTGGTTGTCCTGGCTACATCCCCCGTAAGCCAGGGCAACCACCACAACAGAACATCCGGTGACGGTTCGTATTGATGATCCGCGGCCGATCCCTTTTGGTTCACACAGCAAGAGGACCGCTGCGAAGTACCGTCCCACCGGGTGAGGTACCATGATGATGGTTGCCCTGGCTACATCCCCCGTTGGCCAGGGCAACTTCCTGTATGGGCCAAAGACACCCAAACTCACTCACGGAGATAAGTAGATCAATAACTGCAAAGATGCAGTATGCCTACTGATTCCGAAGCCGCGACCGCTACAACTAGCGACACGGGTGTCAGCCAGGGACCTAGGTTCCTTATGCTCGCCTTCGTTGTCCTAGCCGTCGTAACCGTTACCTATTCCATCGACATCCTGCCCGTAATTGGGCCAGAGGTAGTAAAGAGCATCGGGACCAATGCCGCCGTCATCGATCTCGGTGGCACTCTGCTCTTGGCCGCTGCAGGTGGTTTCGTCATGTTGATAGGTCAAGCCGGCGACAAGTTCAGCCACAAGCCCATTTTCCTTTATGTCGGTTGCGGTCTGACGATCATTGGTGGCTTACTCGCAAGCTTTCCGCCCGATGGCGCTGTGCTGATTCTGGGCCGACTACTGATTGGCATCGGAGCGGTGGGCATGGCAGTACCTTGTATTGCCTTCCTCAACCTGAAGTTCCCAGTCGGGGATCCCGCACGTGGCCTGGCATTCGGTTTATTTGCATCAGGTTTTGGACTTGGGTTTGTGATAGCGCCGATCATCGGCGGACTTCTTGGGGATGTCGAGAATGGTTGGCGGATCGCCAGCCTCATGATTCCGCTATTTGGTCTGATTTGTTTAATCGGCATCGCCGCAACTGTGAAAGGTGAACCAGGACAAAGTCCTGATGCCAAGTTGGATATTGTGGGTTCATTGCTGCTGCTGGGAGCCATGGCAGGTCTGATTGTGGCGCTCAATGAGGCGCCTACCTACGGCTGGCTGATGGAGACAAAACCCTTCACATTTGAACTGTGGACCTGGCCGCTTGATATATCGATGCCCTTTGTACTAGGAATTATTGCGGTACTTCTGTGGATTATTTTCGGACTCTATGAGCGGAAACGAAATACGGCCGGCAAGGCAGCAGTACTGGACTTTTCGCTATTCGAGAGCCGCTCATTCCGGATCGGATTAGTCGGCTGCTTCCTTTTCTTCCTCGGCTCTTTCGCAGCAATTCTAGTCATCCCACAGTTCTTCCTATTCAGCCTTGGCTTCGACACCATCACGCTCGGTCTATCGTTGCTGCCCATAGGAATCGGAATCGTCGTATTCGGTTACCTTGCCGGCCCTATCGGGAACAAGTACGGTGCGCGGGCGGCCGTACTAGCTGGATTTATCGCCATTACGGTCGGCTCGCTAGCAGTGATTCCATTCATGAATCCAGACTCGAACGGATGGCAGACAGCGATCCCGTTGCTGATCTTTGGCATTGGTTTTGGCCTCGTGTACGCGCGCATAACCCAAACGGTCCTGGCTACGGTTCCACCCGCCAAAGCAGGGCTTGGTGGCGCCACAATGTTCGGTATCCGTCTTCTGGGCGGGGCCTTTGGTGCCGTCATCTTGACAGTCGTGATGGTGACTACCGCCGCCGACAAGGCTCAAGACGAGATCGCCTCACAGAAAGCAAACTTGTCTACCCAGCAGGTGGACGAGTTGACCTCACTCGTGGAGCGCGGCGCTGCGTTACGCCAGGAAGCAGGCGGTATGAATCAGCTGGCGGGCGATCGCTCGTATCAGGAAGTTTTACAGAAAGAAGAACTCAGGCCAGCTATCGGAGATATAGCTGACTCCTATTCATTCGCTTTCCGTATCACGATGATTATTGTTGCGC
>JAOZTQ010000062.1 GCA_029939085.1 Candidatus Nanopelagicales bacterium | reverse complement strand
AGAAATGCGTTAACTTTGTCTTCCTCCGAAACCAGACCCAGAAAAGACAATCGTTCGGCTACATCTCCCGGTACCGAATCGCGAATTTCCGCTTCATCCCCCGGGCCAGCGAGCAGTAGTCGGACATCAGGATTAGCCCCAGCAATGGTCGGCATAGCTTCCAACAAGATGGACAGGCCTTTACGCGGCTCGTCCAGACGTCCCAGGAAATATAGGGCACCGCCGGAACCAGGCCATCCTGGAAAGGGAGAACCAGCCGCGAAGTTGGAGCATTCGACCCCATTCGGGATCAGGACCGCATCACCACCGAGGTGTTCGACCAGAGTACGTCGAGCAAGTTCCGAGACGGCGATTCGCCCGCGCGTCTTCTCCATAACTGTTTGAGCAATGTAGAAACCGGCTGACAGAGCTCGTGATTTCTCCATCGAGGAATGCCAAGTCGCCACAATGGGACCTTGTGCCGCCCAAATCGCTACAGCAGATATGCCTGGCGATATCGGCTCATGCACATGCATGACATCGAAATCACCGTCGCGAATCCAATCGCGCAGCCGACGGGTTGATCGGACCCCTACATTGAGTCTCGCCACTGACCCGTTGTACTTGACGGCAACAGGTTTTCCCGTAGACGTGACATAGTCGGGTAACGTCGAATCGTCTTCAGCAGGTGCAAGTACTGAAACTGAATGACCTAGACGCACAAGTGCATCTCGTAGATCCCGAATATGGAACTGAACGCCCCCTGGGCTATCCCAGGCATAGGGACACACGATGCCGACGTTTAGCGGCTCCTCGCTCACTGCTGCTCACGACTCCGTGGGCCCCTATTCGGGTCGAGATCAGATAGCCACAACGGCTGCAGCATGTGCCAATCGGTCGGATGCCGTGAAATTCCCTCCGCTAGTTGGTCAGCAACTAGTTGCGTAGTGGCACGAATATCGTGATCCTCATCATCAGTTATGACAGGTTCCAAGGGTGGGTAAATAGTCGCAGCTGCAGATTGCGGCGTGTAGTAAAAGCTCACCACCAGGATCTTCGCGTTGGTCCGCCTACTCACTACGGCAGGTCCACGCGGGAAGGTTGTGGGCTCTCCGAAAAACTCGACCGGTACACCGTGATGGGACAGATCACGATCCCCCACAACCCCGCACAACACGCCACTTTCAACGCGTTCGGTGAGGATGTCCATGATGTCGGGCGTTTTCGTTCCAATGATCTCCATACCTAACTCGGTGCGGAACTCTAGAAACTTACGGAATAGCCGTTCCGGCTTTAGCTGCTCGGCAACCGTTGTACAACTGCCGTACCGCTGGGCGAGGAAGGCGGCACCCCAGTCGTAATTCCCGGCATGGGGAGCAACGAAGAAGATGCGCTCTTGTTCGGCCACGAGCCGATCAAGGTGCTCTACTCCCTGAACTGGCAGGTTGACAATGCGTTCCAATGGCCAATCCGGCATCCGAAAGGCATCGCACCAATACCTCGCGTAACTCCGCAGCCCCTCACGAGATGCCAATCGAAGCTGATTTTCGTCGGCCTCGGGCATTACTCGCGCGAGATTCCGCTCATACTGCAGAACTGACTCACCGCGGCGCCGCCAGAACTGGTCAGCCATTCGATTGAACAGGCCGTAGGCCCGCTTATCCGACATTCGCCGAACGACTGACCAACCCGTAGAAAACCCCCAATAGGCAAAGTTGTCGGAGATCACGAGTTTGTCGACCCATCTGCTTGTTCGGAACTTCCCTCTCCCTGCGCTTCGGGGATGGCAAGTTGTCTATGGACATGCGCAAAACGTTGACCCACGGTGATGATCACCAAAATTGCCAGAATAGGAAGTGCAACCGGCAGCGCCCAGTCCAACCCGAGACCAGTCAAGAATGCCGCCAACAACGCCACAATGAGGCGCTCAGCACGCTCGGCAATACCGACATTGGCTTCAGCGCCAACGCTCTCTGCGCGCGCTTTGGCGTATGAGATTGTCAACCCACCTACCAGACACACCCAAGTAGCTGCCGCCGTCAGACTGTCACCACGAGCCGTGAAGTAGATCAGCAATCCACCGAAGATGGCTCCATCAGCGACTCGATCCAATGTGGAGTCAAGATAGTTGCCCCACGGTCCGGCAGTACCCCGCATCCGCGCCATGGTGCCGTCTAGCAGGTCACTGAAGACAAATAGCAATATGACCAATACCCCCGCGACGAACTCACCCCGAGGGAAAAACCACAATGCCGCGACACTGGTCCCAGCCGCACCCACAAAAGACACCATGTCGGGAGTTGCGCCAAGTTTGAGTAGTCCACGCGCGAGGGGGTCAATCACCTTGGCGACCACACCTCGCGCCTCTTGGTTGTTAAGCACCATGCCTCGACTCTCTCCAACTCTCACCTCTGATCGTACTGTGAGCGTCGTCGTGGTTGAAGGACCGGAACTGCCTGCGAAGCCGATCCATATGAAACGACCCGGGCTGGCAATCGTCAATGCCAAGATTTTGATAGGCGCCGGTAGTTCTGCTAACCAACCTCTGCCGACGGCTCAAATCGGTATCCGACACCTCGGATCGTCGTAACGAAATGTGAGTCGCTTCCAGATTCACCGAGTTTGCGGCGCAAGTTTCCCACGTGGACATCAAGGATATGCGGGTTGTCTTGAGGTTCACCCCACACGACATCCATCAAACGTTCTCGGCTCCAAGTACGTCTGGGCGAAGACGTAAGTGTGTCCAAAATGTCGAACTCGATTTTTGTGAGAACGATGGGAGTTCCATCGACATCCACTTCACGAGAACCTACGTCAATCTTGATCCCGGCAAACGAGCGGATACTTTCGCCATCTCTAGTTCGCCTTGGCCGCCGACGCATAGCTCGCATCCGAGCGGTCAATTCTCGAGGAGAGAACGGTTTGGTCAAGTAGTCATCTGCGCCGACCGAGAGGCCCAAGACCTTGTCCATTTCCCCAGAGCGACCGGTAACCATGATGACGTAAGCATCAGTCATTGAACGCAGCTGACGACACAGTTCCATTCCGTCGACCTTCGGTAGCGTCAGATCTAGCACGATTAGTTCAGGCTTATTTGCTGCCACCCAGTCGGCGGCAAGCGTACCGTCCGAGTCCACCGTTACTTCGTATCCCTCAGCGGACAATAGGGTTTCCAAAATTCGCGCAATTTCTCGTGTGTCCTCGACGATTAGCGCCTTCGACGTCGACATACGACTTTCGCTACCTCCTCCCATATCTCGCTCAAGCCTCCGAGAGGCATTATTGCGTTTGGTCCACTCCGGAGCGAACTGAATCGCTCAAGTTGAGTAACTCATCGGCAATAGAGATCGGCATACTTATGTCCCACCGACGTCCAGCCACGCCTGAGCGATTGCATCGCGAGTGTCAGCGAGTTCCTGAGGTACGACTTTAGTCCGTCCCACGACGGCCATGAAGTTTGCGTCACCTCCCCAACGCGGAACAATGTGTTGATGCAGATGCGCTGCGATGCCCGCGCCAGCGACAGAGCCTTGATTGATCCCAATGTTGAATCCATGTGGGCTCATAGCCAATCGAATTGCAGCCATGAGTCGTTGCGTAAAACGATTGATTTCAGCCAACTCAGTTGCCTCGGCCTCAGTAACGTCTGCGAAATGTCGATAGGGACATATCAAGACATGACCACTGTTGTAGGGATACAAGTTCATAAGAGCAAAGACAGTTTCGCCTCGTGCAACGATCAGCCCGTCGACATCTGACAAAGTCGGGACACGGCAGAACGGGCACTGATCTCCCGGAGCGTCATCGGCTGGCTTATCTTCGCCTCGGATGTAACTAAGTCGATGTGGTGCCCAGAGTCGCTCAAGTCCATCATCCATTGCCGTTTCATCGTCAAGACGTGGTTCGACTGGATTGCCATCAGCTTCGCTCATTGCCGAGACTCCACTGCTGAAACAATCTCGTCTATCGCAGCCGCAATGGGCACCCCGTTCTTTTGTTCACCGTTGCGATATCGAAAAGAGACCGCGGTTTCTGACATGTCATCGTCACCCGCGATCAACATATAGGGAATTTTCTGCTTTTGTGCGTTACGAATCTTCTTCTGCATTCGGTCCGGTGCCGCGTCCATTTCTGCACGTATTCCGCGATTACGTAACCCGACCATCACCTGTTCCAGATAGTCATAGTGCGCGTCACCGACGGGAATGCCCACCACCTGAATAGGTGACAACCAGGCAGGGAAAGCTCCCGCGTAGTGTTCGGTCAGCACTCCAATAAATCGTTCAATCGATCCGAACAGCGCTCGATGGATCATGATGGGGCGTTGCCGAGATCCGTCGGGCCCGGTGTATTCCAAGTCGAAGCGTCGCGGAAGTTGAAAGTCCAACTGAATCGTCGACATCTGCCAGGTTCGCCCAATCGCGTCTTTGGCTTGCACCGAAATCTTGGGACCGTAGAAAGCCGCTCCGCCTGGGTCGGGAACGAGTTCTAGTCCGGAATCCTCGGCCGCATGACGCAAGGCATCTGTCGCTTCGTCCCATTCGGCGATATCCCCAACGTACTTGTCCGGGTTGCGCGTTGACAGCTCAAGATAAAAATCATCCAGGCCAAAGTCTTTCAGCAGCTCCAAGACAAAACTCAGCAGCGATTTCAGTTCATCCTGCATCTGTTCGCGAGTGCAATAAATATGGGCATCGTCCTGGGTCATTCCTCGGACTCTGGTCAACCCTTGTACTACCCCGGAACGCTCATATCGATATACCGAACCAAACTCAAAGAGTCGCATCGGCAGTTCTCGATAGGAGCGACCCCGACTGCGGTAGATGAGATTATGGAAGGGACAGTTCATAGGTTTGAGGTAGTAATCCTGACCCTGACGCTTAACGTGACCGTCTTCATCGCGCTCTTCATCTAGGTGCATTCGGGGAAACATACCTTCGGAGTACCACTCCAGATGGCCACTGGTTTCGAAGAGCGCGCCTTTAGTGATGTGCGGAGTGTTGACGAACTCATATCCGGCTGCTTCGTGCCGCAAACGCGAGTAATCCTCCATAACGCGACGTAAGGTTCCACCACGTGGATGAAATACCGGCAGACCGGAGCCAATTTCTTCCGGGAATGAAAAAAGGTCTAATTCCGCGCCAATGCGCCGGTGGTCTCGTCGCTCTGCTTCAGCCAGGAAGTCCAGATAAGCCTTCAGCTGCTCTTTCTGGGGCCATGCGGTTCCGTACATCCGTTGCAAATCTTCTTGACTTTGATCCCCCAGCCAATAGGCGGCAGAACTTCGCATCACTTTGACAGCATTCGCGGGGATGTATCGAGTATCGGGTACGTGCGGTCCCCGGCAAAGGTCATTCCAGATCACGTCTCCTTGCCGATCCAGATTGTCGTAGATGGTTAGCTCATCACCGCCAACTTCCATGACTTCAGCGCCACCATCGCTGCCGATCAGCCGCAGCTTGTATTTCTCATCGGCTAGCTCACGTCTCGCTTCATCTTCACTTACCGCACGCCTGCGAAACTGCTGACCAGACTTGATGATCCGCTGCATTTGCTTTTCAACTTTTTTCAGGTCATCCGGCTGAAACGGTTCGGGGGCATCGAAGTCGTAATAGAAACCATCCTTGATGGGTGGTCCAATTCCTAGCATCGTTCCTGGGTACAGCTCCTGGACCGCCTGCGCCATGACATGAGCGGCAGAGTGCCGCATAACGAAGAGCCCGTCATCTGATTCGATGTCAACTGGCTCTACGTCATCGCCGTCGACTAGTTCGGTGGCAAGATCTTTTAGTTGCCCGTTGATCCGCGCAACTACCACCCGCCGATCCTCACGAAAAAGATCCAATGCCGTCGTCCCGGACTCGAGGACACGTTCAACGCGTTCTTCCGGCGTTGTGATGGTGATGGAAGGCACGTGTGCTCCTGACTGGCTGGCCGACCGCTTTTAACTAGATTGATGGTATCGACACCATCGCAGCCCTCGAACAGACATCAGGGTGCCGTATCGGTCACCCGACCATCAGGTAATACTGTTTTCTGCCATTTTGCGCCCGCCATACTGTCAATCCAGGCCAGAGTGACACCCAGCAGAGTCGCCCCGGTCAAATCGCTGCGATCAAGCTTCGCACCACCTAAATGAACCTGCGTGAGAGTAGCTTCCGTTAAGTTAGCGTCGCTGAGATTGCACTCACCCATATCGGCCGCAACTAGCTTCGCGCCTTCTAATGACGCATTTCGAAAATCGGCTCCGTACAGATTGCTACCTGACAAATCTGCACCGCTGAAATCAGAGTGGGTCAGATCTGCTGAAAAAAGATTTGCACCGAAGAGTCGAGCATGAGCCAAGTTAGCCCGATGCAGAATAGCGTTGTTCAGCCCCGCACCAGCTAAATCTGCGGCACCCATAATCCCAAACGACAAGTCAGCTCGGGCCAGATCAGCACCTGCTAAGTCCGATCCCGCCAAATTCAGGCGATGACCGTGCACTTTGTTAAGCCCTGCGCCCGCTAAATCTGAGTTAGTCGCGACTGCGTCATCCAGAACGGCCTCTTCCAGGCGAGCACCGGCTAAATCTGCCCCAGTCAAATTTGCTCGCTCAAGTGAAGCATTTCTCAGACTTGCACCCGACAGGTCAGCATTCGAAAGGTCTGCCCCAGTCAGGGTCGCTTGTTCGAGGTTTGCACCCGAAAGATCGGAACTTCGCAAATCCACCCCGGTCAGCTCCGCACCCTCCAAATCTGCACCGGAGAGAACTATTTCACTGAGGCTGGCGTTAGGGAGAGACACCACCTCCGTACCGTAAAGCTGCGGCTGGCTTATGTAGTCGTCGACCAGTGAGCTATCGAATGACCGGCCACAGTCCGAGCAGCGAGTGCTGCGCAGAGCGGTAGATGTACCGCAAATCGGACAGGGTAAATCCGATACACGCTGGACATCCTTCATGACGCGAGATTAGCCCAATCGACGCATCGGCACATGACGGCTTAATGTGACTCCCTCAACCCGTCTGAAGGCGCAAAACCCATTTCCTCTAAACTTTGTCGAATCTTGTGCATCCAAACTCCGGTTGAGATGCGAAGAACAAGACAAGAACGTCTGCTAATGAGGAGGCAGCAACATGATGAAGATTCGTAGAGCCGGTATCGCCGGTGTCGCTCTAGTGGCAGTACTCGGGTTGGCCGCGTGCAGCTCCGACAGTGACAGCACTGCGGACGAAACCACTCCGGCCGCTACTGAGTCAGCTTCACCCGAAGCGACTGCAGCTGGAACTGTTCCCGAGGTCGCCGCTGAAGCGGGAAATTTCACAACTCTGGTTGATGCAGTCACTGCTGCCGGCCTGGGTGACACACTGAGTACAGAAGAGGTCACGGTCTTTGCGCCCACCGATGAGGCGTTTGCGAAGGACGTACCTGAAGCAACCCTGACCACGCTGTTGGAAGATCCCCAGGGCGACCTGACCAGCATCCTTACGTACCACGTGGTGCCTGGCAAGGTGACTGCAGAGGATGTCACCAAGCTAGACGGTCAAGAGGTTACGACTCTCAATGGTGAAACTCTGAAGGTGAAAATCACTA
>JAOZTQ010000061.1:3926-7679 GCA_029939085.1 Candidatus Nanopelagicales bacterium | reverse complement strand
ACTGCCGTTCGAGTTGCTGCTCTGATTAACCTTGGCATGTCTGTACTCCTACTCGTTTTCTTCTAGCGCCTCAAGGATTTCCTGGACTGGGATTCGCCCACCGGCAACGACTTGACCACCGGCGCGACGTAGTGCCGTCGCGAAAGGTGCGGCCCACGAATTTTCATAAACCAAGACGGCACCCACTCGGCCAGGTTCCAAAACTGCGGCTGCCTCTGCGATGTCATCGTCATCTAGCATCCCCGTCGCAGCACCATCAAGGAGACCCAGCTCAACGAGCCCCATCGGAACAACTTCCGCTAGATCGACACTTTGATGGCTGCCGTCATCGGCTTTGATGATCAGCGCTACGTCCAAGATTCGGATGATTCCTCGATCGACCATGTCAATCAAATGCGGGAGAGCTTCGCCACTTGGACCCGCCGATGAGTATTCCACCACCAGATAGTCAATGGGCCCCAGTTCCATTTCGGCCTCGGTCACTAGTCCTCCTGCAGGTTGTAAAGGTTTTCGTCAGCCTACTAGGCAACTGCTAATCGCGCGCCGCTTGGGGCTTAACGGTCACGAGTCATCAGTACTTCTACTTGTCCTTGGCTGACCGCCGCACAAAACTCTCGATGATCGTCGACGGTCTGGGCCGCGTAGGCGGCTGCGAAATCCTGCAGCGCGTTGGCTGTGGTGGAGTTGCGACCGATGTAGCCGGCGATCGCATGTCGATCACCTGAACGTGCATGAGCACGAGCGAGTGCCCAACCGCACATCTTCATGAATACCGCTTGACCGCGATCGCCCGTGTTGGAGAAATCCAGCGACCGCTTCCAATCTCGAAGTTGCCCAATCTGCCAGGTTCGATCCACTCCGTCTCGGTCAGCAAAATTTAACCAGCCGAGAAAAGGATCGGGCATTGTCTGGATCAGTCGTCGACCCGTAACGAGTCGTTGGCCATCATTAGCGTAGTTGACCGAAGGCACGTGTTCCTGAAGCCCAGAAGCGCCCACCTCGCTGAATTCCACAACTACTGGCTCACTCACGTCACCGTCTTCGATCAGCAATGCGGCATAGCGTCTCGTCGACAGACCAGATATGCCCACCGAAAGTCTCGCGAGGTCGACCAGGCGATATCGACTCAGCAGGTGATTACGGTTTCTTCCGAGCGACTCCAGGTGGGACTGCCAAGCTTCATCCACGTTTGCCAAGAAACTTGCCGCTTCCGCATCCGGAAGCAGGTCACCGATCGGCTTGAGCAATGTATCTTTTCGTCGAAATCGTCGTTTACCGCCAGATTCCTTGGTCATTTGCTGAGCTGCGCGCTGATTGGTTCGCCGGCGAGCCCGCTTAGCGCTACGCATTACCTCCGCTACGGTGCGCGCACCCCCGGCCTCTGCCCAGACAGCCACCGAATCATCGTCATCCAGTTGCGAGTACCAGACCGTCAACATCGGCTCTCGATCGAATCCTCGGATGGCTTCCAGATAGCTCTGGGCCGCCACATGCGCCATCTTCTTTGCTTGGCGCCCAGATGCCCCACGATCAACACCAGTCAGTAACGCACCGGTGACGAGTCGCTTGAGATCCCACTCAAACGGACCTTCATATGTCTCATCGAAATCGACAGCGTCGAAAACTATCTCTCTTCCTGGAAGTCCATAACCACCGAAATTTCTCGGATGAGCGTCGCCGATCAACTGACAGCGGAGACCAGTATCTGGCTGTTGCGCGAGATCCTGAGCCATGAGCTTTGCGGAGCCTTGAAAGAAGGCATACGGCGAGCGAGCCATTTCAGCGGCGCTCATCGCAACTAACTCGGGATCTTTACCTTGGTTCGCCTTATGGAAAAGGGAAATCACATCACGCGAACCGGTAGTGAAAGATCCCAGCTCTTTCCGGGGTAATCGCTTACGCACGCTCTTACCGGAATCTCGATCCTTTTCAATAGGTGAAGCGGCGGACATGTCTAGGAACCTTTCGCCGGCTCGGGCTGATCCACCTCATCTACCGTCGTGCCTTCGGCGGCTTGATCAGGTGGGAACGGATGATCGGGGTCCCGACCTGTCAGATATTTCAGCACCGCATACAGCGACGAAGCAACCGGGATAGCGATAAGCGCACCAACAATTCCCAACGTTATGGCACCAACGGCGATGATTGACACGATCGCAAGCGGATGGAGTTGGACGGTACGCCCCATGACCAGCGGCTGTAGTACGTCACCATCAAACGAACCAACGATGATGGTCAGCACCACCACCAACACCGCCGTCGTCGGCCCCATAGTGGCTAATGCCACTAGTGCTGCCAATAGTGTGGCGATGGGCGCACCGATGACTGGGATAAATGCACCAACAAAGACCACGGCAGCCAAGACCGGGGCGAGCGGCACCCCTAGAATGAGCAACCCAATCAGTACGAGAGTCGCGTCCGCTATCGCAACCAGCACAACTCCTCTGGTGTAACCGGCAACGTTGTTCCACGCCAGCTGCCCACAGACATCTACCGATGCCCGAGTCCGCTCCGGCGCCCAACCGACTGCCCATTGCCAGATTTCACGACCAGTGGTCATGAAGAAAATGGTTCCGAAGATGTACACCGAGCCCGCTACGATCAAGGTCCCCAAGGTTCCAAGTTCATTCACGACAAGTTGCACTGCAGATTGTCCGAGACTGGCCAAGAGCTCTTGGGCCTTTTCCTCAGCCTGCCCCACTTGATCAGCCGTGAGGCTCAGCGGCCCTTGTTGTAGCCAATTCTCTATTTCCGTTATACCCGCGCTAATCGCACTGACTAACTCGGGACCCTGCTCGATGATGGATCCAATCACGCGACCGATCAAGAAAGCGGCTCCCAGGAAAATTAAGAGCAAGGCAAGAACAACAGACAACCATTTGGGCAGTACCCGCTGAAAGATCCCTGCAATTGGATCAGCCAATGCCGTCGTAAACATCGCTAGGAAGAACGCCAACGCAACTGGAAAAATGAGATTTAGCGCCAGCACCAGGAGGTAAAGGGCAATCCCGACAATCAACAGACGCCAGGTGATGCCTGCTATCGCCTGCAGAGTTTGCGGCACACGTAGCGGCGGCCGTTCAACGTGCTGCTGCTCAGACATAGCCACTGACCCCAAAAGGTTCGATCTGCAGTGAGTATTGCAGTCAGCGGCGCCCTACATCAGGACTTTACAACTTGAAGCAAAGGCGCCAGTCCCCCACTGGCGCTGCGCTAAACCGTCAGCGGCCGAGCCGACGCTGGTATCGGCCGGGGCAGATTGGTACTCCCACTGAGATAAGCATCGACCGAAGCTGCTGCCGCCCGACCCTCTGCGATAGCCCAAACAATCAGCGACTGACCGCGACCTGAATCTCCCGCAACAAAGACTCCATCAGCCAGCGTGCTGTAGTCGTCGTCTCGCTTAATATTGCCGCGCTCGTCGAGTTCAACTCCAAACTGCGTCACCCAACCACCGGGCTCGACGCCCGTGAATCCCATCGCCAGAAAGACGTAGTCGGCAGGAATTTCCCGTTCGGTTCCCACAACAGGTTGGAACCTGCCGTCAACCGACTCAACTTCGACGAGGCGAAGCCCCGCGACCCTACCGTCTTCACCCTCAACGAACTCTTGGGTCGAAACGGCATAGACCCGGTCACCACCCTCTTCGTGGGCAGTTGAAACCCGATAAGTCATGGGATAGGTAGGCCATGGTTGAGAATCAGGTCGGTGCTCAGGTGGGTGCGGCATGATCTCAAGTTGAGTCACCGATGC
>JAOZTQ010000061.1:0-3826 GCA_029939085.1 Candidatus Nanopelagicales bacterium | reverse complement strand
GTTCCTACCTCAACCCCGGTGCGGAATCGGACTCCCTCTGCTGACATCTGCTCTAACCGACGTTCAAGATGAATCTTTTCCATCTTGAACTCTGGAATCCCGTAACGCAGCAATCCGCCAATGCGATCTTCACGCTCGTATACCGCGACGGTGTGACCCGCTCGTGCCAACTGTTGCGCGGCAGCCAAACCTGCCGGACCGGAACCGATGACCGCCACGGTCTTCTCGGACTGTCGATCAGGAATCTGCGGACTAATCCATCCTTCATCCCAAGCTCGGTCGACGATCGAAACCTCAACCTGCTTGATTGTGACCGCCGGCTGATTGATGCCTAGAACACATGCCGTTTCACAGGGGGCCGGACAGAGTCTTCCCGTGAACTCAGGGAAGTTATTGGTAGCGTGCAGACGCTCACTGGCGACTCGCCAGTCATCTCGCCACACCAGATCGTTCCACTCTGGGATGAGATTTCCCAGGGGACATCCGTTGTGGCAAAAGGGGATGCCGCAATCCATACATCGACCGGCTTGCTCACGGACGCCCTCAGTCGACATCTCTTCGTAAACCTCTTGCCAGTCTTGGATGCGCACATCGACAGGTCGCCGTTTGGGTAGTTCTCTACCGCTTTTCATGAATCCGCGGGGATCAGCCATGGGTTGCCTCCATCACTGCCGCGATCGGATCGCGACCCTCTAGTTCTGCACGTGCACGAGCTTGCAGCACACGCTTGTAGTCAATGGGCATGACTTTGCCGAAGCGAGCTAACGAGGTTTCCGGGTCGGCGAGGAGCCTTTCTGCTACCGCGGACTCCGTTTCCTCATAGTGACGTCGAATCGCATGGAGCAAGAAGTCACGATCCTCATCATCCAACGGCTCTAACTGCACCATTTCGGTGTTGATGCGCATCGGGTCAGGGTCAAGTAAGTACGCGGTGCCACCTGACATCCCAGCGGCGAAGTTGCGACCAGTGGGTCCCAGCACAACTGCACGACCACCTGTCATGTACTCACAACCGTGATCACCGATACCCTCGACCACTGCGACGACTCCAGAGTTCCGAACACAGAAACGTTCGCCGACCTGACCCCTGAGATAAACCTCACCCGCAGTCGCGCCATAACAAATGACATTGCCCGCGATGATGTGATCCTCCGCAGCAAAAGTGGCACTTCGATCGGGCCGAACTACGAGTCGACCGCCAGACAACCCTTTGCCTAAGTAGTCATTAGTGTCACCTTCGAGTCGCAACGTAATACCGCTGGGCACAAAAGCACCAAACGACTGTCCGGCAGATCCAATCAGGGTCAAATCAATGGTTTCGTCCGGCAGACCCTCACCACCGTTGGCTCGCGTGACTCGCGAACCCAGCATCGTTCCCACAGTTCGGTTGACGTTGCGAATTTTCACCTGCGCCCGCACGGGTTCACCGTTTTCAATGGCATCCCGACATATCTCGATGAGCTCGTTATCCAGCGCGTGCTCTAGACCATGATCCTGCGCCACTTGCTGATGACGGGGATGATCCACTTCCGGCACATGCAAGATGGGAGACAGATCCATACCGTGGGCCTTCCAGTGACTCACAGCTGCCTTGGTATCCAGCATTTCGGTGTGCCCGATGGCTTCATCGAGAGACCGGAAGCCTAGTTCGGCGAGGTACTCCCGTACTTGTTCGGCGATGAACAAGAAGAAGTTCACCACGTGATCTGCCTGACCAGTAAATCTCTCACGCAGCTCGGGGTTTTGTGTGGCCACACCAACCGGGCAGGTATCGAGGTGACAGACCCGCATCATGATGCAACCCATAACTACCAAGGGTGCCGATGAGAAACCGTATTCCTCGGCGCCCAGGAGGGCAGCGATTACTACATCTCGACCGGTCTTCATCTGCCCATCGGTTTGCACCACAACTCGGTCGCGGAGGCCGTTGAGTAGCAAGGTCTGTTGAGTTTCGGCTAGGCCTAACTCCCAGGGAGCACCTGCATGTTTGAGCGAGGTGAGCGGTGAAGCACCAGTGCCGCCGTCATGACCCGAAATGAGGATCACATCTGCGTGTGCCTTACTGACACCAGCCGCAACCGTACCCACACCTACTTCGGACACAAGTTTCACGTGGATTCGCGCCTGATCATTGGCGTTTTTCAAATCGTGAATGAGTTGTGCCAAATCCTCAATCGAGTAAATGTCATGGTGTGGTGGCGGAGAAATTAGGCCAACTCCGGGCGTCGAATGCCGAGTCTTGGCAACCCATGGGTACACCTTGTGGCCAGGTAGCTGACCACCCTCACCCGGCTTCGCGCCCTGCGCCATCTTGATCTGGATATCGTCCGCGTTGACCAGATATTCGCTGGTTACACCGAACCGTCCCGAGGCTACTTGCTTAATTGCCGAACGCTTAGAGTCACCATTGGCCATCGGCAAGAATCGTCCGGGCTCCTCCCCGCCCCCCCCAGTATTGGATTTACCTCCCAAACGATTCATCGCTATCGCCAAGGTCTCGTGGGCTTCCGCCGAGATCGAACCGTACGACATCGCGCCAGTAGAAAAACGCTTCACGATCTCACTTGCAGGTTCAACTTCCGCAAGGGGGATTGACTCACGCTCTCCCTGTTTCAGCTCGAAGAGACCACGAAGAGTCATCAGCCGCTCTGACTGATCATCGACTGCGTCGGTGTACTCCCGGAAAATGTCAGCGCTATTTTCTTTTGTGGAGTGCTGCAACCGAAATACAGTCTCAGGATCAAACAGATGTGGCTCACCTTCACGACGCCACTGATACTCACCACCAACCGCTAAGCGTCGATGAGCTGGGGAAATTCCGCTAGGCGGATAAGAGACACGGTGTCGCTGGGCTACTTCTTCAGCGATCACGTCCAACCCAATACCGCCCAACTTCGAGGTGGTACCCGTGAAGTACTTATCTACAAGTTCCTGCGACAGTCCAATCGCTTCGAAAATCTGAGCGCCGCAGTATGACGTCACGGTAGAGACACCCATCTTGGACATGACCTTGAGAACACCTTTACCAAGTGCCTTGATTAGGTTTCGAACTGCAGTATCCGGAGGAGTGTCGCCGAGCATGCCGCGTCGTGCCAAGTTTTCGGCGGTCTCCATCGCCAGATACGGATTGACTGCGGCCGCTCCGTAGCCAATCAGAAGTGCGACGTGATGAACCTCGCGAACATCGCCAGCCTCGACGATGATGCCGGCCATCGTGCGGCTCTTTTCGCGAACCAAATGATGATGAACTGCCGCCGTCAGTAGCAACGAAGGAATTGGTGCGAACTCAGCGTCGGACTCTCGGTCCGAGAGAATAATGAATCGATTGCCCTGCCGAATGAGCGCATCAACTTCACGACAGATTTCGTCAAGTCGTCGTTGCATCGCTTCACCGCCGCCGGCTACCCGATACAAACCTGAAACTCGAGCGGCTGCGAGACCAGGTCGATCTCCGTCCGCATCAATGTGAAGAATCTTGGACAAGTCATCATTAGAAATGACTGGGAATGGCAACCGCACCTGTCGACAGTGCGAGGAAGCCGGCTCCAAGACATTACCTTCGGGGCCAATACTGGTACCCAGTGAGGTGATGATCTCTTCACGGATCGCGTCAAGCGGTGGGTTGGTCACCTGGGCGAACAGTTGGGAAAAGTAGTCGAACAGCAACCGTGACCGATCGCTAATGGCTGCTATCGGAGTATCGGTACCCATCGAACCAATGGGTTCCGCACCGTTACGCGCCATTGGCGAAACGAGTATCCGAAGTTCTTCTTCGGTGTAGCCAAACGTCTGCTGCCGACGAAGGACTGATTCCCGGGAGTGAACT
>JAOZTQ010000060.1 GCA_029939085.1 Candidatus Nanopelagicales bacterium | reverse complement strand
GCTTCTCGACAGCATGTCACTAGATGTCAACAAACCCGTCATCGACTTGCAGCCAACTAAAATAAGATGCTCGCAAATGAGCCGATCTCTCGAAAACCTGATGATCGGTAAGCGCGAAGCGCGGGCTCGTTATACGAGTTTACATATAAGGACACAATCTCCGAATGTTCGCGTGCTAGCTCAACTACTGATGCCATCGCAGGTCCAGCCATACCTCTACCGCGGTAATCGGGATGAATCCACACACCTTGAATCTGGCAGCATTCGGGGGTCACCGCCCCTAGCTCGGCCTTGAATATCAGTCGGCCACCTTCAAATCGAGCGAAAGACGCACCCGAATCAATGATTTCCGCGACTCGGCGCCGATAGGCAGCCTCAGCACCATTGGCTATAGGTGAAACACCCACTTCCTCCGTGAACATTGAAATAAAGGATGGCAGCACCTCTTCTAACTCTTGTGAACGCACGGGTCGCACCCTTGGATCCGGTGCGACGTCAGCTGGCGCATTGGCCACCAAGACTGGCTGTTCGGGTCGGATATCGCGAGCCGGGCCCCACGCTGGCGCCAAGCCCTCCCACAGCAGCGAGACTTCTTCCTGTGGTCCAACGATGCAAGATGCTCGCCGGCGACGGCCGCTCAAATGCCTAACAAACTCGGCAGCGGTAGCAGCATCCACCGCGATAGGAACTAAGTTGGCGGAAACCAAGAGCGCTGACCGAAGTTGATCGCCCTCTTGGTACCCCAAAACGTATCCACCCAGTGCCTCCATACTGAGACCGGCCTCAGCGACCCTCGCCGCGACAAGGCAATGTGTCACCGGATCATCACGAAAGAACGGGATCAACAGATGCTGATCCCCGGGCCCCAGTAACCTAACGCCATCCGTTGTGGCGGTACTGGTGGTGGATGGGGCGGTCACGACAGAACGTCGACCTCCGGTTCACCCGACTCTGATATGTCATCGGCCAGCCGCATCGCTTCTTCGATAAGAGTCTCAACAATTTGAGCCTCGGGAACCGTCTTGATGACTTCACCTTTGACGAAAATTTGGCCTTTGCCGTTGCCACTGGCAACACCGAGGTCAGCCTCGCGAGCTTCGCCGGGGCCATTTACGACACACCCCATGACAGCCACCCGCAATGGGGCCTCCAGACCCTCAAGCCCCGCCGTTACTTTGTTTGCCAGTTCATACACGTCTACCTGGGCCCTGCCACACGATGGGCATGACACGATCTCTAAGCCTCGGTCTCGCAGATGCAATGACTCAAGGATCGAACGCCCCACCTTGACCTCTTCAACCGGAGGTGCGGAAAGCGACACCCGAATTGTGTCGCCGATGCCTTGTGAGAGTAACGCGCCGAAAGCAGTCGCCGATTTGATGGTGCCTTGCTCTTTCGGCCCAGCCTCAGTGACCCCGAGATGGAGCGGATAGTCGCATTTCTCCGACAACAGTCGGTACGCCTGAATCATCACTACCGGATCATGGTGCTTCACCGAGATCTTCAGATCCCGGAAATCGTGTTCTTCGAAAAGCGAACATTCCCACAACGCGGATTCAACCAATGCCGCGGGAGTGGCCTTACCGTACTTGGCCATCAATCGCGGATCTAGCGAACCCGCATTGACGCCAATCCGTATGGGTGTGCCGGTGTCCTTTGCAGCTCGAGCGATCTCGCCGACTTTGTCGTCGAATTTTTTGATATTGCCAGGATTAACCCGGACACCAGCGCAGCCCGCGGAAAGCGCTGCGAAAACGTATTTCGGCTGGAAATGTATGTCTGCGATGACCGGTATTGCAGATTTACGAGCAATCACCGGCAGTGCTTCCGCATCGTCGGCCGATGGCACTGCAACGCGAACTACCTCGCATCCCGTTGCGGTAAGTTCGGCTATCTGTTGCAACGTCGCGTTGATGTCGGCAGTCACGGTAGTGGTCATCGACTGAACCGAAATGGGGGCCCCACCACCCACTTCAACGGGATGAGTTGGATGATGCAGCGTGATCTTCCGAGTCTCCCGGCGGGGCGCCAAACTTGGCGTCGTCGGTGTACCCAATGAGATGGTCACGTTGCCTCCTTGTCGCCGAAACCGGCCTTAGCCTCCATTATGGCCCCTAGGCCGGCTAACCGCCCAAGGTGATGGGCTTGACGATATCGGCCCAAATCACCATGCCACCAACCAAGATCAGTAACACGGCTACCGAATAGGTCAATGGGAGCAACCGGGCGGTATCAACTGGACCAGGGTCTGGCTTACCTCGGATCCGGGCTATCCGCTTACGTGTTCCCTCCACGATTGCCGCAGCTACATGGCCACCATCTAGCGGTAGGACCGGAAGTAAGTTGAACAAAAATAAGAACAGATTCAGTGATGCGGCCAAACCGAGGAACGACCCAATTTTTGCGTTTGCGGGAACCTCGGAGGCCGCAATCTCGCCGCCGAGACGGCTCACGCCCACGACGCTCACTGGACTCTCTAACGAGCGATCACCGTTATTGGCCAGGGTCCCACCTAGCTCCCACAAACGTTGCGGCATAGTCACAAGAGCTCCCACCGAGATCGTAGTGATTTCCCACATGTAGGCGGGCACACCGCTTGCCGGTAAGGTCTCGTACTCGGTTTGCGGTCGTACCCCAAGGAAGACCCGTTCCTCAGTGGCACCTGTTGGTTCACCGCTCTCGTCAAACACTGGATAGTCAATCGTGGTCAGATTGACGGCAAACGATTCTGTTTGGCCATCGCGTTCAACCACGACATTGGCCTGACCGGCTGCGGATTCAAGTGCGGGGGCAAGATCATTCCACTCCGCCACAGGTTGACCGTTGATGCTCACAATCCGGTCACCCGCTTCGATACCCGCTTGGGCCGCCACTGAGGCCGGACCCGGACAACTACCGTCACTGGCGACTTCACCCGTTGGATTACTGGCGCTAGGGACGCATGGCAGTGTGCTGGCCACTGATGTTGTCGGCTGTGGCAGACCAATTGCCATCAACATCGCACCAAATAGGAGGACAGCAAGGATTAAGTTCATGAACGGCCCAGCAAGCATCACGATGATGCGTTGGTGCACCGGGAGTTTGTAAAAAACTCGATCTTCATCGCCTGGTTCAACCTCGGCTAAAGATTGCCGTCGAGCGTCACTCACCAGTTCGGCCATCCGGCCCGCTCGTGGCTTCGCTCCCTCCTTAGCCGGTGGGTACATTCCGACGATACGCACGTACCCGCCCAGGGGAATCGCCTTGAGCCCGTAACTGGTCTCACCTCGGGTTCGGGCCCATACCTTGGGACCGAACCCAATCATGAACTCCGTGACTTTTGCGCCGAAACGCTTAGCGGTAGCGAAATGACCCCATTCGTGAAGTCCGATGGATAGCAAAATCAGGAAAAAGAACAGGAGGATGCCGACTACATTTAGGAGAAAATCCGACACTGTTCCACCTCCTGTTAAGTGATCAGATCTTGCGCAACTGATCGCGCCCAACGGTCAGCTGCTAAGACGTCAGCCACTTCCAGCTCGTTCCGAGCCAAACCGTTGTCATATAAATCGACAACACTACGCACGGTCTTAACAATCCCGGTGAACGGTATTCGGTTATCTAAGAACGCAGCCACCGCGACTTCGTCTGCGCCGTTGAAGATCGCGGGCAATACACCCCCGGCCCGAGCGACTTCGGTCGCGAGCCCAATGGCTGGAAAAGTCTCGTGATCTACTGGCTCAAACGTCCACTCCGTAGGCCGCGACCAGTCACAGGCTGGGGCAACGTCAGCAATACGATCCGGCCAGGCCAATCCGAGTCCAATGGGCAGTCGCATATCGGGAGGACTAGCTTGGGCCAAGGTCGAGCCGTCGTAGAACTGCACCATCGAGTGAACTATCGACTGTGGGTGAACCACGACCTCAATCCGATCCAGTGGCATATCAAATAACAAATGGGCCTCAATGAGTTCCAAGCCCTTGTTCACAAGTGTTGCCGAGTTAATCGTCACCAATGGCCCCATATCCCAGGTGGGGTGCGACAACGCCTGCTCAGGGGAAATCCCACGGAGCCGGCTCTCATCCCAACCTCGGAAAGGTCCACCACTTGCGGTCAGAATCAATCGGTCTACTTCATCCCGCTTACCAGCTCGAAGGGCCTGCGCGAGTGCTGAGTGTTCCGAATCCACCGGAATTATTTGATCCGGTTTGGCTCGTCGCGTGACGACAGGTCCGCCAATGATCAAGGATTCCTTGTTCGCTAGCGCCAGCTTTGAACCGGAGTCGAGTGCGGCCAGCGTTGGCTCGAGACCAGCCGCACCAGAGATCCCGTTGAGAACAACGTCACACTCCAAGGCAGCCACCTCAGCAGCGGATGATTCGCCATCGATGACTTCAAGCTGTGGAAATTCAGACCTTAGTTCCTCAGCCGCTTGGTCATCAGCTACGCCGACGACCTGAGGCGCTAAGTCACGCACCTGAGCAATCAGCTCAGGGAGTTTCCTACCGGTTGCACTCAATCCAACAACATCAAACCTTTCTGGGTTTCGACTAATGACATCAGCGGCTTGAGTACCAATAGACCCGGTAGCACCGAGGCTGACGACGCGACGCGGCGTGGTCATATTTGAGCCGCCGCGAGCTGACCACAGGCTCCATCGATTTCGCGACCGCGGGTATCTCGCACGGTTGTTGAAATTCCGGCCGCACGAAGTCGGGCGAGAAATTCAGCTTCGTCCTTCGGGTCGGAAGCGGTCCATTTTGAGCCGGGGGTCGGATTCAGCGGGATCAGATTCACGTGAACTAATCGGTTTTGCAGCAAAACGCCCAGGGCATCTGCTCGCCAGTCTTGATCGTTGATATTTCTAATTAGGGCGTATTCGATGCTGTAGCGACGACCGGTAGTTTCCGCATACCGATCAGCTGCGGCTAAGACTTCTGTCACAGGCCACCTGTGATTTATCGGCACCAAAGTATCGCGCAACTCATCGTCTGGTGCGTGAAGCGATACCGCCAAAGTGACTGGTAGACCCAAGTCCGCCAACTTCAGCATGCTGGGGACCATGCCTACCGTAGACATCGTTACTGATCGTGCCGACATTCCGAATCCAGCCGGAGCTGGGTCGATAATCCGGTGTAGCGCCTGGGCTACGCGGGCAAAGTTGGCGAGCGGCTCCCCCATACCCATGAACACAATATTGCTGAGTCTGCGAGGTTTGCCAACTCGACCTTCCGAAGCTGCGGCTCGAGCTAACCTCACCTGTTCAACTATTTCGCCAGTACTGAGATTGCGAGTTAAACCTTGCTGACCTGTGGCACAGAACGGACAACCGATGCCACAGCCCGCCTGTGAACTGATGCAGGCGGTAACCCGATCCGAATAACCCATCAGGACACTTTCAACCACGGCCCCATCATGAAGGCGCCATACCTGCTTTGCCGTGGCGCCATCGTCACAATCGACAACCGCAACTTCACTCAGTAACGGCGGCATCAGTTCACCACGGACCCGTTCGGCCTGAGTTTTCGATAGATCCGTCCACGATTCCGGATCAGCTGAATCACGCGCAAAGTAATGGCGACTGATCTGGTCGGCGCGGAATCGAGGCATTCCTATTTCCGCTACGGCTTCCGCTCGCCGTTCGGAGTCAAGGTCTGCCCAATGTAACGGTGGCGGCGTCGCTCGCTTTCGGGTTTTCGGCTCAGTTATTCCAGTGAGCGTCAGATCGTCACTCATGTGCCGAGTAGCACCGTGAACATGACCCATGAAACGAAAGCATTTGGTACCAGTGAATCCAATCGGTCCATAAGGCCCCCATGTCCCGGCACCAGTGAGCCCATGTCTTTGATTCCTAGATCGCGTTTAATGGCACTTTCGACAAAATCCCCAGCGGTCGCTGTCGCCGCCATAACCGCTCCGGTGAGTGCCCCAGCCCACCACGGTGCGTCCAACAGCCACATAAAGAGCCAAACACCAATGATCATTTGGAAGATCACTGATCCTGCAAAACCTTCCCACGACTTCTTGGGACTAATGTTTGCTGCCATCGGGTGTTTACCGAAAAGCACTCCGCTGAAATATCCGCCAATATCACTGCTGATGGTGAGGCAAATGAAGACAATCACACGCATATTGCCGTCGTCGGTTGCCAACGTCAGCATGGCGAAACCAAGCATCAACGGCAAATACGCAGCGAGGAAAACATTTGCCGTCGCGTCGCGAACGTAGTTTTCGGTTCCCTTGGTTAGCCGTGCCAGCAAAAGCGCAAAGACCAATCCGGTAAACACAGCGACAAAGGCCGCAGCTCCCCACAAGAAGGCCGAAACAGCTACGACGGCAACACCGGCATAAAGAACTCCGGTCATTATCCGGATGCCTCGTGTGGCCATACCAGCCGCCACTTCGGACACACCGATACAAAGCGCGACCACGGCAAGAACGACAAAGATCTCTTTGAGGAACAGCAGGCTCCCCAACGCCAGCGCACCAAGGAGAACGCCAACTCCGATGGCTAGTGGCAGATTACGACCAGCCTTACCCCCGCTAGCAGACTTGTTATCACCCTCTGCCGCAGTGGATTTGCTCATAACTACACCTCTAGCAGTTCGGCTTCCTTGTGCTTCAGCATTTCATCTACTGAAGCGACATGCCTATTGGTGATCTCGTCTAGCTGCTTCTCAGCTCGCTTGACGTCATCTTCACCTGCATCTCCGTCTTTTATCATTCGCTCGAGAGCTTGGTTGGCCTGTCGACGAATGTTTCGGATCGCTATCCGAGCATCTTCCGCTTTACTTCGCGCTTGTTTTACATATTCTTTGCGACGTTCCTCGGTTAGTTCGGGCAGGGCCACACGAATCACATTGCCATCCGATGCAGGATTGACACCTAAGTCTGAGTCGCGGATGGCTCGTTCGATTCCGTCCATCGCCGTCTTGTCGTATGGAGTTATCACGATCAGACGCGCTTCCGGGGTGGCGAAGGAGGCGAGCTGCTGGATGGGAGTATCTGAGCCGTAGTAGTCGACGGTCATCTTGTTGAACATCGCTGGATTTGCTCGACCGGTTCGGATGCCGGAAAAATCATCCCGGGCTACCGAGACGGCCTTCTCCATCTTCTCTTCAGCCTCGAACAGAGTTTCATCGATCACCGTGAGATCCTCCTCGGACCTTGCTTGGGTTGTTGCTGACTAGGTTCCTAAGTCCTCAGTGAACCAGGGTGCCGATCTTCTCGCCACGCACCGCGCGCTCGATATTGCCTTCTTCTAACAGATTGAACACTACGATCGGCAGTTTGTTGTCGCGACACAGGCTGATTGCGGTGGCATCTGCAACCTTAAGGTCCCGTTGCAGTACCTCGTCGTAGCTGAGTTCGCCAAAACGCTTCGCATCGGGATTTGTTCGGGGATCAGAGTCATAAACGCCATCTACACCCTTTGCCATCAGCACTATCTCAGCACCCGCTTCCAGGGCGCGCTGGGCTGCAGTTGTATCCGTGGAGAAGTAGGGAGCTCCCAAACCCGCTCCGAAGATAACCACACGACCCTTGTCCAGATGCCGCTGAGCACGACGTGGAACGTACGGTTCGGCGACTTGGCCCATTGAAATAGCGGTCTGGACTCGCGTATCAACTCCCTGCTTCTCGCAGAAATCTTGTAACGCGAGGCAGTTCATAACGGTGCCCAGCATTCCCATGTAATCAGCCCGAGCGCGCTCCATCCCGTGA
>JAOZTQ010000059.1:6231-7709 GCA_029939085.1 Candidatus Nanopelagicales bacterium | reverse complement strand
GCAACCAGAGGCTGTTATCTGGCCTGAGAACGCCAGCGACCTAGATCCGCTGGCCCAAGCTGATGCAGCACTGCAGATCACCCGGGCGGCACGAGCCATTGCGGCTCCGATTTTAGTTGGCGCTGTCACCACCAACCCGGACGATCCCAATACTGCGCTGAACGTAGGTATTGTTTGGGATCCCGAAACCGGACCGGGGGAGACCTACGTAAAGCAACATCCCGTGCCGTTTGGGGAGTATGTCCCGGCTCGCGACTTTCTGACCAGCGTGATTGGCCGGTTTGATTTGGTACCACGTGATTTTGTCGCCGGCACCGAACCGGGAGTTCTCCAACTCGGTCCGGTTCAGTTGGGCGACATCATCTGCTTCGAAGTTGCGTACGATGATCTCGTCCGAGAAACCGTTGTGGCTGGTGCCCGCATGCTTGCGATCCAAACAAATAATGCGACCTACACCGGTTTGGGTCAGTCGGAACAGCAACTTGCCATGGCTCGGATTAGGGCAGTTGAACATGGTCGAGCGACTGCTGTGGCAGCAACTAACGGAATTTCAGCAATATTTGCCCCAGACGGTGAAATCACGGGAAGTTTGCCGGAGCAATCAGCAGGTTGGCTGGTTCAGCAACTACCGCTGCGCGATGCAATCTCGATCTCTGACCGGATCGGCTTCTGGCCTGAGGTTGCAGCGGGCTTAGCAACACTGGCTTTGCTGATCATGGGTTTTCGCTCTCAGCCGGGGGTGTTTCGGCGGAGTGCGCCTGGGGAATACAACAGTTAACCGACATGGCGCTAAGTGATGGTTCTGGCCCTACTCGGGAACTACGATGACGGAAGCGGGGACCTTCGGTTAATCGTTGGACTTGCGGGTTGACGGCGGTGACTATCGGCTACTGACGTGGCCTCAGGTTCACTGTTTGATCGCGTACCGAATCGCCGTGGTACAGCAACGAATGGGACTATAGAGATATGGCAGAGGATGCGCTCCAGTTCGGAGACTTAGGCAGGATTCTCGTAATCGTGCCGACGTACAACGAACGAGAGAACGTCGAGCTCATTACCGGTCGAATTCGTAAGGCGATACCCGAGGTCGACATTCTGATAGCCGATGACAACTCGCCAGACGGAACCGGTGCGATCGCAGACCGATTGGCTGCAGCGGACTCCCACATACATGTCATGCATCGCCTAGGTAAAGAAGGTTTGGGTGCCGCCTACCTGGCCGGGTTTCAATGGGGTTTGGAACACAACTATGACGTTCTCGTCGAAATGGATGCGGACGGATCGCATAAGCCGGAACAATTGCACCGGTTACTTGATCGGCTGCGCACCGCTGACCTGGTACTGGGATCTCGATGGGTTGACGAAGGTGAGGTAGTCAACTGGCCCAAGAGCCGAGAGTATTTGTCACGTGGCGGCAACGCCTATTCACGATGGGCTCTCAAAGTACCCATCCGAGATATCACCGGTGGCTATCGCGC
>JAOZTQ010000059.1:0-6131 GCA_029939085.1 Candidatus Nanopelagicales bacterium | reverse complement strand
ACGGTTGTGCGCGGTGAAACCTTGTCGAATGACCAGCAAAACCCCACAACTGAGCCACCGGAGCGGCCGTCAGAAGGCCCCACTGTGATTTCTGGGGAGATCCTGCCGCCGCCCACAGACCCGCAAGACAACTGACTTACCCGATTGGCCCAAGATCAAGTTGACGAACCGGTGGGGACCTGTCTCACTAGGAGTCTTGGATAACGAGGTGATATCGGTCTCACCGTGGGGGTTTCGGAACCGGAACCTGGGGAACAACTAGATCGTCCCACTCGTTAAACCATATGAATACCTGGCGGGACAGACGGAAGGGGTAGCAATGGCTGACGGAGCACTACGAGGAACTCGACTGGGTACGCTCAGTTACGAAACAGATGAGGGAGTCCGCTTCGCTGATCGGCAGACCGTATTTTACGACTGCTCCTGCGGAACGACTATCGAACTTCCGTTCAGTATGGAAGCCGAAATGCCCGCGGTATGGGAATGCCGTTGCGGCGCCGAAGCCCTGCTGCGCGGTGCGGATTGGCCCGAGAAAAAGGCTCAGAAACCACAGCGCACCCACTGGGACATGCTCCTGGAGCGTCGCAGCATTCCAGAACTTGAGGAACTGCTCGACGAGTCGCTAGAGATTCTGCGCTCTGGCGTCGACGACTTCCACGCTAACGGCAAATAGTTCGAAGCGATCGAGACTCAGTCTCACAAACTAAATACCTAAGCACCGGCCCACTGGCCGCGCGCCGACAACACGTCGCGCAGCACGGTGGGCCGGTCTGTCATTATGCCGTCCACACCCAGATCGAATAGTTCGTTCATCTCGTCTTTATCGTTGACAGTCCACACATGCACTTGCAATCCCAATGTGTGCACAGCATGCACGAAAACTGGTTCGACCAGAGTTCGACCACCAAACCGGACTGGTACTTGTACACACGCGGCGGCGGGACCTTGCCACTTGTCCGGGTTATCTCGACTGCGCCACAACGACAGGATTTCTCGCGGTGATAGCGATGTCGCCAATCTAGGTCCGGCCAGCCTGCGGACCCGACGCAACCGGTCGTGACCAAAAGAAGCGACAACGACTCGATCCCACGCTTTAGCTCGCCGCATCGTGTCGATGAAGGGCACGATTGCGTTGGGTTCCTTGATATCGATATTGAACCTAACTCCGGGAAACATCGCGAGCGCCTGATCCAGCGTCATTATCGCGGAGCGTCCGTGTATCCGTGCATCCGCAACCGTGCTGTAGGGCAAATCTCGAACTCGGCCCTCCCCAGTAGTAGATCGGTCAAGATGGGCATCGTGAAATACGACCGCGATGCCGTCTTTCGTAGCTCGGACATCAGTCTCGATATAGGTGAACCCGAGATCCACAGCATTTCGGAAGGCGATTTCACTATTTTCTGGCGCTTCCCACGCACCGCCTCGATGCGCTATTGCCAGTGGGAGCGACGAGCGGAGTGCTCTGAATTTCACACAGACTCCCAGGTGACGACATTGGACTTATGTGTCACAGTCGAGGGGTGGATCCGAAAAAGCCGGACAAGCCGCTGCTCCCGGAACAGACTGAAGATGACGAGCAGCAGATTGATACTCGCGGGGACGATTGGTATTTGTCCGAGCGGCCGCCACATCATGGCTGAGTCCTTTGCGACTGTTTCACCATCGCTCCCGCACTCTGCCTAAGGTCAGCAACCCAACGTTCCGAGTTCAACACTGATGGACGCATTGCATAGCTGCCCACGGCGAACCGATCAGCACCGGCCGCGGCGTAGTCAACGATGTCTTCCGGTGCGCGGATACCACCACCACCGATGATCCCAAGTTCGGTGCCGTAACTTTCCCGCAGCCACTTCACGGCGGATAGAGCAAGCGGCTTAAGTGGCACCCCACTGAGCCCTCCCTTCGGAACTGGGAGGGTATTGGTTGCGTGAAACCATCGAACGTCAGCAGCTATGGCTGCTTCCACCATTGGGTGGAACCGCACGGGTGGGATTTTGACGATGACCGGGATGCCCGTCGCCACCGCCTGCCGAAACAGGTTGTCAGGCCAACTAATCTCACCCACATTGGGACAACTGATATTCAGCTCGACGGCCATAGGCTTCAGTTGGGTAGTCCGCTCGAGCAGAAGTTCCCAATCAGCCGGCGTAAACCCGTGGATCGACAACAGACACTGAGATAACGGATTACCCCGCTTGGGCTCAGCCCGAAGCGAGTCAATCCCCGGGTTGCGGAGTCCGATGCGATTGACCCATGCACCAAGTCGACGGTAGTAACGCGTCGTCAGCAGGGCTCTCCCGAAGGCAGCGGGTCGACCACCGCGCCGAGCCGCGGTATAGGTGCCTACGGTAGCTGTGGTTCCTGCCGGTTGAATGTAGTTGCCGAATGGTGCCGAGATCACTAACGGCGCTAATGACCTCGCTAAATCTCTGCTCACTGCTGCCACCACGATGTATCAGAGCGTGTTCGAAACACGAAGAATGAACAGAACATGGTGTAACGGTACCGAGATACGGCCGCTGGTCATAAGATCGCCTCAGACTTGTTAAGGAGCGTCATGAGTTTGGAACGTACCTACCCACCCGATCCCTACCAGTTTTTGCCACCCAGGCCGGCTTTTGAGGTGACCAGCGAGGACATCGTCCATGGCGCGCCACTAACGCTTGCGCACGTACATGGCAGTGCCTCCGGGGCCGATGAATCCCCGCAGTTGTCTTGGTCTGGCGCACCTGAGGAGACTCAGTCCTATGCGATCACGTGTTTTGATCCAGATGCCCCGACCGTCAGTGGTTGGTGGCATTGGCTGCTGGTAGATGTCCCCGCAGGTACTGCGGCTGTGGCGCGTAATGCCGGCGCTGCCGACGGGGGGAGTGTGCCTAAAGGCGCGCTGCAGCTCCGCAACGACTACGGCAGTTTCGGCTTCGGTGGGGCTGGACCACCGCAAGGAGATCCGGCTCATCGCTATTTCTTCGTAGTACACGCGCTGGACGTGCCGTCATTGGGAATCGGTTCGGATATGCCCCCGGCGATGGCGAGTTTCAATATCACCGCTCATACGATCGCTCGCGCAGAAATCGTCGGTACCTACGCTCACTGACGCAGAAGTCGAAGAAATTTATTGCTGAGCCATGTGCTCATAGAACGGTGCTAACCGAGCGCGAATCCGCTCTTCAAGATAGCCATCCTGATAAGCCCGCTCTATGACGGTTGCAGCAGCGGGGGAGAGTGTCGACACAAGATCGTCCGCATCTATGCCCGCAGCAATGAGTACTTTTCCTACCGGCTCATTACCCCAGCGTTCAAAGAAGTCGACGATAGGCACTTCGACAAGACGCGAAACGGTATCCGTGGTTCTCAAGTGCTCCCAAGCGCCGAACATCGCCATGAGGATTTCTTGTAGCGCTTCTGGCGATAACTGAGCGGCTGCCTCACCTAACTCTGCTTCGGCTGCTTCGTGATAGATCTCTCCAGCAGTCTCCATAAGTCGCTCTTCGGTGAGGGCATCCACCAGGTACTCGCGGCTATCGCGCATGGCATCGGAAATATTGGAGTTCACGAAGCCCATAAGTTGTTTGTCGATACCTTGGCTGAGACCTGGGGCCGCGTTACCAATCGCACTCTGGCCCAGTTTCATGATTGATGATGCTCCGGGTACTCGTTTGGAAACTGGATTCTCCTCAGTCAGATACCCCTTAAGTCCTTCATAAAGCACATGCGAGATCAACTTGGCATAGACCTCGCTACTGGTGATCTGAGTTATGACGGCTTCTTGTAGGTCGCGCATACCAACCGCCGCGCGTGCAATTTCATCAAACTCGGCCTCAGGCAGGATTTCACCGATTGTTGCTGTTTCTGCGGCCGCTGCTTGTTGCCCCGCCACGACAGTCGCCAGTATCTCTTGCTGCAGTTCCGGACCGATAGGTCGAGACAACACAAGTTCTTGGATTGAACTAACCACTGTCTGGCCATCGATTAAGTCACCCAGCGGTATCTGATCAAGCCACGCAATCAGGGCATAAAGTTCGGTTGAGAGCGTTTCTTCGGCTCGATCCGGTGCCCAACATTGCAACTCAAACTGCACATGGGCTTCCAACATTTGGTCCAAATCCTTCATGTAAGAAGTCTCGCATCCGAGCCCGAGTCGAGCCGCGAGCAACCCGCCGGATGCGGCTCTCGTCACACGCGACTAGCAGACTGGCGCGAAACCCGCTTTTTCCCACTGGCCTTTCGCTGAAACTGCAGTTCCTTATGCCGGACGCGACCGAGGCGCAGGGCCAGATAGTCAAGGAAGTAATTTTGCCGCAGCCGCCAAGGTGCCCGATGACCTTCTTCCGGCAAAAGATGCTGTGAGCGCTGAATGTAACCACTGGTGAGAGGCATCATTGATACCGACTGAAGATCGGGGTCAGTCGCCTGCGGAGTGCAAACGTCATATTTATTGCGCTTCATGTAGTTCAGCAATCGGCAGAAATGGCTGGCCACCATATCGACCTTCAGAGTCCACGAGGCATTCGTATAGCCCACCATGAAAGCTAGATTCGGCACTCCGGAAAACATCATGCCCTTATAGACCTTGGTTTCACGAAGATCTAGCGGCTTGCCGTCTACGACTATTTCGGCACCGCCAAGAATGAGCAGATCAAAACCAGTCGCGGTGACGATAGCGTCCGCATCCAGTACGCGACCGTCCTCCAACTCAACACCAGTTTTGGTAAAGCGTTTGATCTGCCCGGTCACGACGTCAGCTTTGTCCTGTTGCATCGCGTCGAATAGGTCACCATCAGGCACCAAACACAACCGTTGATCCCAGGGGCGATAGTTGGGTGTGAAGTTTGCGACGTCAACGTCGTTGGGAAGTTGCTCCGCAACCTCTCGAATCAGGTAATCGGCTGCTTTTTCCGGACGACGCCGTGACAGTTGATAACTGAACATCTGGAACCCGATATGCCGGATCCGAGCCAACTGAAAGATCCACGAATCCGGAACCCGATCCCTAAGCCACAGCGATACTGGATCCTTCGCGGGCGAGGTGAACATGTACGTGGGGGAGCGCTGCAACATGGTCACATGCGTCGCTTCCTGAGCGAGTGAAGGAACAAGCGTGACTGCAGTGGCTCCCGAGCCGATCACCACAATTTTTTGGTTGGAGTAGTCGTAGTTTGACGGCCAATATTGTGGGTGAATGATTTTTCCCGCGTAATCGGCCATACCCTCGAAATCAGGCGTGTAGGCCTTGTCGTAGCCGTAATATCCTGTTGCCAACACCAAGTACGGCGCTGACAGCCGGCGTGGCCCGTCGGCTGTATCAGCAGTGACGGTCCACAACGCATCGTCGCTGTTCCAACTGCAGCGAGTGACCCGGTGCCCGTAGCTGATGTGTTTATCAATGCCACGTTCGACCGCGGTCTCCCGAAGGTAGTCAAGAATCATTTCGCCAGGAGCTACAGTCTCTGGACGATTCCACGGTTTAAATCGATAACCCATCGTGTACATGTCGGAGTCGGAGCGAATGCCTGGGTATCGGAACAGATCCCACGTCCCACCGAGGTCCGCTCGGCTTTCCAAAATCTCGTATCGGGCTCCCGGACATTCATCTAGCAAATGAGCCGCCATGCCGATACCTGATAAACCTGCGCCGACAATAATCACGTCAGTTTGTTGTGTTGATGCCTGCTCAGGTGTTGCCGATTGAGCAGCATATGTGGAGTGAGCCGCCATAACCCCACAGCCTAGGACCTCACTACCGGCTCGGCACAGCCGAACTGAGATAACCCATTCCTAAATGCCGATAATCAGCATTATGTTAAGTAAACTCATCGAGGCGCTCTTAGATTGAAAAGCGCCCAACGAGCCCTGTCCCCGATCGCTATGTCCAAGCGCGAAAATACTTTTTGAGCAGGACTCGCCAACGTAACGTGTTGGACATCGAATCGATTCACAAATCCACGAAGAACCCCGTATCCCAGACGGCTTCGTATTACGTGAAAATGGAAAATGCGAAACTTCTCAATTTCCGACGGCTACGTACGTGCATGAACGCATGTTTCCGGCTAAGTGAGCACGCCTGCCTTCGCATAGGCACTTAGGCCGGGCTACTGAATCCCGAGGGACGACCGTCACCCGAATGGAGT
>JAOZTQ010000058.1 GCA_029939085.1 Candidatus Nanopelagicales bacterium | reverse complement strand
CCATCGGAACCAACCCCGACCACCGAACCAACCCCAGCGCCGGATATTACGACCGAACCGGCTACATCAGAGAGCGCGCCCAAAGACGAGTCCAACAACAATCCCATGGCACAGGTATTGCCAGCGGTTCGGCCGATTAGTACAACCGATTCACTTGCCTCGCCCCCTTCGAGTACAGCTACAACCCTTGCCAAGACTGGATCCGACGCTATGCGAAATGGGGCGCTAGCCGGACTTCTGCTACTAGGAGCCGGGATCCTACTAGTCGGGTTGGGCCGAAGGAGTCACACCTAAGCCGGCGGTTGGGGAACAGGAGCCTGACTCAGTCCTAATGCGGGATCGAGTCAGGCTCCTCTATTTGTCGAGTAACTGTTCAACCGCAGCCAACACCGACAAATCACCGCGACGAACTCGCTGCTGCAACTGAGGCAGCTCCTCCGCCACCGCAGGTCGTTGGTAAAAGTCCTGAACTAGGCGTTGTTCGATTTCTTCGGCCAACCACACTGCAGCTTGCTCACCTCGCAACTCATGTAACTGACCGGAGTTCTCTAGTTGCCTTCGGTGTTCCACAAGTGCTTGCCAAACCTCGGGGATTCCGGTGCCTTCCAAACCGCTACAGGTAAGCACTGGCACTTTCCAAGCATCCGGATCGTCGTAACTAAAGAGCCGTAGCGCTCCCGAGAGCTCCCGTGCTGCGGTCCTCGCCTCAGGGGCATGGTCTCCGTCTGCCTTATTCACGGCGATCACATCAACTAGTTCCAAAATGCCACGCTTGATGCCCTGCAATTGATCACCGGTCCTAGCGAGAGCGAGCAACAAGAAGGAGTCGACCATGCCCGAGACCGCCACCTCAGACTGCCCCACGCCGACAGTCTCAACCAATATCGTGTCGTAGCCAGCTGCTTCTAAAACGCTCATCGCCGCTCGAGTCGAGCGAGTCACCCCGCCCAGAGTTCCCGCGTTAGGCGAGGGCCGGATAAATGCTGCCTCACAGCCCGAAAGCCGTTCCATTCTGGTTTTATCGCCCAGCACGCTACCGCCGCTGCGAACACTGCTCGGATCGACTGCCAGAACCGCAACTTGATGACCTTCATCTACTAGATGCATTCCTAGCGAATCAATGAACGTGGATTTCCCGACGCCGGGGACGCCCGATATGCCAACTCGAACCGAATCCTGGGAGGTCTCTGAGATTGCATCCAGGAGCTGTGCCGCGGCAACCCTATCCGTGGCACGAGTTGATTCCACAAGAGTTATCGCCCGCGCGATTGTGGAACGGTTGCCAACTTCAAGTCCCGCAAGTAACTCGTCGACTTGCTGCGAAATGCTCATCCGTTGAGATCGTCCAGTAGCTCTAATGCAGCTTCAGCGATGACTGTACCTGGCGGGAAGATTGCAGCTGCACCTGATTTCTTCAACTGGTCGAAATCGTCAGGAGGAATGACTCCGCCAACAACGATCTTGATCTCTGGTCTTCCTGCTGCGTCAAGTGCGCTGCGTAGCTCTGGGACGAGCGTCAGGTGTCCCGCAGCAAGCGATGAAACCCCGACCAGGTGGACATCTGCCTCAACTGCTTGGCGAGCTACTTCATCGGGAGTAGCGAATAGCGGCCCGACGTCCACGTCGAAACCTAGGTCGGCAAAAGCTGTCGCAATGACTTTTTGTCCCCGGTCGTGTCCATCTTGCCCGACTTTAGCGACCAAGATTCGAGGACGACGTCCGTGGTCCTCCGCGAACTTATCGGTCGCTGCTCGGGCCGCATTGATGCTGGACACTTGTCCTGCCTCCTCGGAGTAGACGCCAGAAATTGTGCGAATCACGGCTCGATGTCGACCGTAAACCTTTTCCATAGCTTCTGAGATTTCTCCCACTGTGGCTCGAGCACGCGCCGCATCAACGGCAAGCGCCAACAAATTATCGTCCAACGAACTACTGCGCGTGCCCGCATTCGCTGCCTCTGCCGCCTTGGTGATGGCATTGAGTGCCGACTCCACGGCTTCCGAGTCACGGTCGGCTCGCAACCTTTCCAGTTTGTCGAGCTGAGCCTGACGAACTGCGGTGTTGTCTACCTTGAGTACGTCAACTGGCCTGTCAGTCTCAGGCTGGTAGCGATTGACGCCAACTAAAGTCTGGAGTCCCGCATCGATCCGAGCTTGGGTCCGAGCGGCTGCTTCCTCGATTCGCATCTTTGGCAGACCTTGATCGATGGCCCGCGCCATGCCGCCGGCTTGCTCCACTTCATCGATGTGTTGCCAAGCTCGATGAGCAAGGTCATGCGTAAGGCGTTCCACAAAGTAGGACCCACCCCATGGATCGATAACTTGGGTAGTTCCCGATTCCTGCTGCAAAAGTAGCTGGGTATTTCGGGCAATCCTGGCCGAGAAATCAGTTGGCAGCGCTAACGCCTCATCGAGTGCGTTGGTGTGAAGTGACTGAGTATGCCCTTGTGTAGCTGCCATAGCCTCAACGGTTGTCCGCATTACATTGTTGAAAACATCTTGCGCGGTCAAAGACCAACCCGAGGTCTGGCAGTGCGTTCGAAGTGACAGCGATTTTTCTTTCTTCGGTTCAAATTGATTGACTAACTTGGCCCAGAGCAATCGAGCGGCCCGTAACTTAGCGACTTCCATGAAGAAGTCCATGCCCACGGCCCAGAAAAATGACAGACGCGGGGCGAAACTGTCGATATCTAATCCTGCTTCCAGCCCAGCCCGAATGTATTCGACACCATCAGCGAGTGTGTAGCCCAGTTCTAAATCTGCTGTGGCCCCTGCCTCCTGCATGTGGTAACCGGAGATGGAAATGGAGTTGAATCGCGGCATCCGGGTCGATGTATAGGCGAAAATATCGGAGATTATTCGCATACTCGGTGCCGGAGGGTAGATATACGTATTCCTGACCATGAACTCTTTCAAGATGTCGTTCTGAATGGTCCCGGTCAGTTTTTCGGTTGGTACTCCCTGTTCTTCGCCGGCCACGATATAAAGCGCCATGATGGGCAGAACTGCACCGTTCATAGTCATCGAGACACTCATGCGGTCTAACGGGATACCGTCGAACAAAGTTTGCATGTCCAATATCGAATCAATGGCTACACCAGCCATGCCCACGTCGCCGACGACCCTGGGGTGATCGCTGTCATAGCCACGGTGGGTCGCTAAATCAAAAGCCACCGACAATCCCTTTTGACCGGCAGCAAGATTGCGACGGTAAAAGGCGTTTGATTCCTCCGCAGTTGAGAACCCCGCATACTGGCGTACGGTCCACGGCTGGGATGTGTACATAGTCGGATACGGGCCACGTAGGAACGGAGCAGCACCAGGATAGGTTTCCAGGAAATCTAAACCTGCAAGGTCAGACTGCGAGTAGAGGCTACGAACATCAATTCCCTCGGGTGTCGTCATAACGACCGGGTCGGTTGCTGCCGCCGACGTGGTTGTTGCGTTGTCCCATAAATCGACTCCGGTGAGGCTGCCAAACTTACTCATCACGCCACCCCCAAATCTGATAGCGACTGTTCCAAGACACTGACGGCATCACAACCTAGGTAAATGTAACCGTCTACGCCGGCCTCTCGATCGCTCTCGGCTCGTTCTCCCGGCTTACCCGCCAACAAGACTCGCTTGGCTCCCGCCTGACGAGCTCTTCGGGCGGCATCGGCCGCTTCCGATGCGTAATCTGAGTCAGCGCCGACGAGACAAACCACTTGTGACACCGAGAGTTCGGACTCGGCACTGGCAGCTATCGATTGGGTTTGGATTCCCCCTGCTGCAAAAAGGTTGGCGGCAAAAGCCTCTCGGCTGCCGTAGCTGGCTAGTGAACCAATCGTTAACAGGGTGACTTGTGGATCTCCGGCGGCGTCCGCGCGGTCTCGCAACTCTTCGTATCGTTCGGCGATTCGATGCTGCGGAAGTCCGCCACCGGGACGGACCCATGGCTGTTCCATATTCTTCTCTCGAATCCGATCAGGAAATTCCGATACTCCGGTTATCGCTTCCCGACGATTCGCTATCTGAGCCGATCGCTCGTGCCATGTATCCGACAACTGCTGAGCGATTGCGCCCGAGGACAAACCTTCAACAATGCCGCCAGAAGCATCGAGTGATTGCAGTTGAACCCAGGCACTTTCGGAAAGCTCCGTAGTGAGTTGTTCCACAAAGTAAGACCCACCCGCGGGGTCCGCTACAAATCCAATATTTGATTCACCCAGCAACAGATGCTGCGTATTGCGCGACATGCGCTGCGCAAAGTCATCGGCATTACCGACAGCCAGCGTATGTGGCTCAACTGTCAAGGACTCCGCCCCGCCGACTGCACCGGCAAACGCAGCAACGCAGTTACGAATCAGATTTACCCACGGATCTCTTGCGCTCAGCATGGCAACCGAACTGACTGCGTGTTGACTTTGCCCAGTGTTGTCGACGTTGGCGAGGCGCAAGATGCGGGACCACAAAAGTCGCGCGGCCCGCAACTTAGCTATCGAAGTGAACTGCTCGTCAGTGACCACCCAACGAAACTCGATTGCGTCAGCAGCGTCCGCTGGATCCCAACCCGCAGTCTCTAACTCCCGAAGCACCGAGAGCCCAGCCGCCGTCGTCAGCGCTAACTCTTGAGCCGGTGAAGCACCTGCCTCGTGGTAAATCGAACTGTCAATGGTGAACGCTCGCACGCCTCGCTCATGAGCACGAGTCGCCAAGTCGATATCACCCGCGATATTGACCTGTTCTCCGCTCGCGGCAGCCCAGCCAACTGGATCCAAACCAAGTGAAGTGCCAGCCGCAACTCCTGAGCTGGGTAACTGGCTCAGCAGTATCTGCGCACACTCTCGACTCGATGCAAAGCCTTCAATCACAACTGGGGTCTCGGCAAGCTCGATGTTGCCTAAATACTCGGGTAATGCTTGGTGATCCACAACGGTTAGCCACAGACTTGCGACATCATTCCGGAGCGCATCGGTAACAGCATCTGGATCTTGCTGCGGTCCGCCACCGACCCAGAGCCGCTCCCGCACTGACCACGCGCTACCAGTTGCCGGTGCAGTTCCGCGGCGACGGTCACCGTAGGCGGGTGGAGCGCTCTCTAGATCTCTGCCGAGATCCGCTGAGGTATATAGCGGCCGAATCGAAAACCCGTCCGGTGTAGCAGCTGCCAAAAGTCGTTCGACATCTTCCGGTGCGACTTCGCCGCGTGATCTGGCCAGGGCAGCGGCAGCTAGCTGACGCCAATCCTCACGACTGACTGACGGGAAGTCCTGCGCCAAGGAGAGGGATTCGATCATTCCCTCAGGATAGAGAGCCCTTACTGGGGTGGCGCATGCGGAGTCATCAACATCTCCAGATAAGCAATCACCGCGAATGCCATTGCATCAGGGGAGGTCCCTTCGTGCGGCGCTCACTAGGACCTGTCGACCCTGCCAGGGATACGTCGGCCGGCGGTGGGAGGAAGCCACGTATCTTCACAGCATTCGCGGTGATCAGTCTTAGTTTGGGGCAGACCGCGACGACTGTCAACTGAATAGCTCCCCCCGTCGGACATTGAAGGACGTAAGCGATCAGTTCACCTTGTTTTCCTACGGAATTCGTAGGCAACTGCGGTGATCTGACCTTTGCTGAGGGGGTCGACTTTCGCTTACCGCATCGACGACTACGATGGAGGAAGGCCTGGTTGGGACTCACCACGATCCGTTCCAGGCCCTGCCTTTTAGCCTGATCGGAGGATCCGTGGCCAGTACCGGCACCCTGTATCGCGGGGGCGTTTCGATGTGGTCCTGGGTGGCCCATCGCATCACCGGCGTAGCAGTCCTATTTTTCCTCTACGTCCACGTTCTCGACACGGCTCTCATACGCGTATCCCCGGACGCTTACGACACCATCATCGCTACCTATAAAACTCCGATCGTGAATCTCATGGAAGTCGGTTTAGTTGGGGCGGTTCTCTTCCATGCGCTTAATGGCCTCCGCGTCATGGCCGTGGATTTCTGGGAGCGCGGACCTCGACTGCAGCGGCAAATGTTGTGGGTGACCGTCGGAATCTGGCTAGTGGTGATGATTCCTGGCACCTTCTACATGACGAAACACACGATCGAGAAAATGTTCGGAGCTGCCTGATGAGCGCCACACCCGATCTCGCCATGCCCAACACACGGCCGACGCCCCGACGTCGTCAGGGCGTCAACTTTGAGAAAAACTCATGGATTTTCATGAGGGCTTCCGGTTTGATCCTGATAATCCTCGTGCTCGGCCACTTATTCATCATGAATATCCTCGACGGCGGCGTACAGCGCATCAACTTTGCGTTCGTAGCAGGTCGATGGAGCAGCCCCTTTTGGCAGTTCTGGGATCTGACCATGCTTTGGCTGGCCATGCTGCACGGAACCAACGGCCTCCGAGTCATCATCGGCGACTATGCCAAGAGCGGTAAGACTCGCTTTTGGCTGCGAGGCATCCTCTACACCGCATCTGCAGCGACGATCCTGCTGGGAACTCTCGTAATTTTCACCTTTGACCCGAACCTCACCTGAGGAGGAATACCGATGGCGATTCATAAATACGACGTAGTAATCGTCGGTGCTGGTGGGGCAGGTATGCGCGCCGCCCTTGAAGCCGGTCAACGGGCCCGCACTGCTGTACTGACCAAGTTGTATCCCACCAGATCCCATACCGGCGCAGCCCAAGGTGGCATGTGTGCAGCGCTAGCCAATGTGGAAGACGACAACTGGGAGTGGCACACCTTCGACACTGTCAAAGGCGGCGACTACCTCGTCGATCAAGATGCAGCGGAAGTGATGTGCAAGGAAGCGATCGACGCCGTCCTCGATCTGGAAAAGATGGGGCTGCCATTCAACCGCACACCAGAGGGTCGGATCGATCAGCGTCGCTTCGGCGGTCACACCCGGAATCACGGCGAGGCCGCAGTACGTCGCTCATGCTACGCGGCTGACCGAACTGGCCATATGATTCTGCAAACGCTCTACCAGAACTGCATAAAGCAGGGGATTGAGTTCTACGATGAGTGGTACGTCCTGGATGTACTTCTCGAAGAGGGTCGGGCAGTTGGAGTCGTGGCCTACGAGTTAGCCACCGGCGAGATTCACACCTTCCACGCTAAGAGCATTGTTTTTGCCACGGGTGGCTTCGGCAAAGTATTCAAAACTACTTCGAATGCCCACACCCTCACGGGTGACGGCATGGCAATTGCTTATCGTGCCGGCTTACCACTAGAAGACATGGAGTTTTATCAGTTCCACCCCACCGGACTAGCCGGACTCGGAGTGCTACTCACCGAGGGCGCTCGGGGCGAAGGCGGCATCTTGCGCAACGCTGGCGGCGAACGCTTTATGGAGCGGTACGCGCCCACAATTAAGGATCTAGCGCCCCGAGATATGGTGGCGCGAGCGATGGTCCAAGAGGTTCGGGAAGGGCGCGGCGCCGGTCCCGATAAGGACTACGTGTATCTCGATCTGACCCACTTACCCGCAGAGCAAGTAGAAACTAAACTGCCAGACATCACCGAGTTTGCGCGCACGTATCTCGGAGTTGATCCCATCACTGAGTTAGTGCCCGTTTTTCCCACCGCCCACTACGCAATGGGCGGGGTTCCAACTGACGTCGAAACACGTGTGCTAGCTAACAACACCGACGTCGTCCCCGGCCTTTATGCCGCAGGAGAAGTCGCTTGCGTCTCGGTCCATGGCGCCAATCGCCTTGGAACTAACTCGCTACTCGATATCAATGTCTTCGT
>JAOZTQ010000057.1 GCA_029939085.1 Candidatus Nanopelagicales bacterium | reverse complement strand
CTGCCGGCCACAAGAACTTTTCCAACATTCGTCGACGCCAAATGAGATAGGTCAACCCTAGGATCAGCAGCAGTAGCACGGAGTCACCAGCCGCGTGGAAGATCCACATTACGTATTTTGGTTCGAGCGTATCGATCTCGCAGTTGGCGGCATAGGTAAAGTTAAGTAGTTGTTGCGGTAGTTCAAAAGTAACGCCAAGCACCCAACCGAGGCCGTAGGCCCATAGAACCCACTTTTCCAATTTTCCGAAGCGAATCAGAAGTAAGACAGCGACCAGACCAAGCGTCCCCCATGCATAATCTGCAAAAACCATGACCTGAGCGGTTGTGCTCAAGGGCTCATTTACGCACTGATCCATGCAAAGAGCCTAGCCATCGACTGATGTTGAGGCCATCTTTAACGTGACTGCTGCTCTGTACCTTATTTATTAAATCCATCATTATGTATGGAATGATCGATTAGCCATGTAATAACAATCTGAAGCTATCCACATATACGGTCAAGCACTTCGACGATAAGAGCGAAGTCTGCGTCCAATCATTCTTATTGCGACTTGCCTATACCCAGATATATTTTCGTAGTGATTAGGTATTAATAAAGGATTGATCAAGGAGACGGTAATGCCGTTAACAATCACATTGACGGACGAAGAAGCGCAGGTACTCCTGAGTCTAGCCGGTCGCATGCTGCATGAAGGTGCGGCTGGGTACGGGGGTCGAACTGAGCCCGTCCATCAAGATGCCGTTGAGTCAGAGCCACGAAAGCCTGAAAAGGCTCGACCGAAACCGAGCATGGTTCAAGGCGCTGTTAAGAGTGCGTCATCCGCGGCGCAGCGAGTCAATAAGACCGCCCAGACTGTCGGTAAGCGAGTCAGCGAGGCCAGCAAACTCACGCCTAAAGAGAAAGAGCATCTGCGTTCTTGGGCCGAGGCAAAAGGTAAGTGGACTGGTAAGCGACTACCAAACTCCGTCATTGAGGAATGGCGGCAAAAAGGTAAGCCAAAAAAATAGCAGGACCGAGGCAGTTAACCTGGCTGTCAAATATATGGAACCGCACAAGGTTCCCGTCCGGTAGGCGGCGTAAACCAACCCACTCGGACAGTCCATCGGTCACGTGAGCGTCGGCTCAAGTGGGAATCCTAAGGAATCTACGGTAGGACTTGTGAGAGATTTCCTGGAATAAGAATTGGATGGAGACGGTGATGAACCAGGCGTTAGATCCAGAAGACGACGCAGAACAGGCTTCGGTCGATGCGGCCGAAGAAAGCATGATTCAGCACGAAGAAGAGCGAGACTCACATCATCGCCAGGGTCTTCAAGAAAAAGAAACCCGCGAGCATCACCTTGATGATTGAGTAGTTGCCTCAGTGCGCATGTGATCAACCGGTCCTGAGGTCACGGTCAGATTTATCTGTCCAGATCGATAGTTGTTCGGTTCAGTCATGGAGCTGTGGAGCTACGAAGTGCTACTCGAGCTATATGTCGAGTTCTCGTCGCAACTTAGCAACGTGACCTTTAGCGCGAACGTTGTACCAGGCGTTTTCAATCCGGCCCTCTGGATCAATCACGAAGGTCGATCGAATAACACCAACCACTACCTTGCCGTACAGCTTCTTCTCGCCGAACGCACCGTATGAGGTGAGCACATCCTTGCCTGGATCCGAGAGAAGCGGAAAGTCAAGATTTTCCAAATCACGGAACTCTGCCAACTTCTCGGGGGAGTCCGGCGATAGTCCAACGATCTTGATGCCAGCATCATGGAAGGGGGCCAGCGAATCGCGAAAATCACAAGCCTGGGTAGTACATCCGGGAGTCATAGCGGCTGGATAGGCGTATAACAAGAGCCGACTCCCGGCGTAATCCGACAGCGATACTGATTTTCCCTCATCAGAGTCGAGGGTGAAGTCGGGTGCTGGGTCGCCGGGAACGAGTCGAGTCATAAGTCTTCTCCCTAGGGGTCGAGGCGTAACGCACACGTGGATTCCGTACCGGATACGACGAAATGCCTTTAGGGAGGATATCTGTGGTGTGAGGTAGGCGCTTAACCGGATGTATGTGCGTTTCACGGCTGCGACTGTGCCAGATGTGCTTCAAGTGCGATAAGTTATTGCAAGACGTTTGCAATAAGCCCGCCCAAGTTTGTAGTGAGGGAAATCGTGCACATACCCGATGGATTCATTGATGCTCCGGTTTCGCTTGCTGCTGGAGTTGTGGCGGCGGCAGGCGTCGGAGTTTGTTTACGTGGCGCACGTCGAACACTCAATGAGGCCACTGCGCCGCTAGCCGGTCTAATTGCCGTATTCGTTTTCGCGGCCCAGATGATCAATTTTCCCGTGGGCGCCGGTACCTCAGGGCATCTCATGGGCGCAGCGCTCGCCGTGATTCTGGTAGGTCCTTACGCAGGGGTGCTTGCCATTACGGTTGTTTTGCTGGTTCAGGCGCTCTTTTTTGCTGATGGGGGACTCATCGCACTAGGCCTCAATATCGTCAATCTTGCGATAATCCCCGCGCTACTGGTCTGGCCGCTATTCCGTATGCTCACGCGCTGGTTGGGAGACAGTCGTGCCGTGGTCGCCATCGGCGCAGGTACCGCAGGCTTCCTTTCCGTAATCGGAGCAGCCGCAAGCTTTTCCCTTGAATTTTTCTTGGGTGGTACGGCGCCTGTGGACCCCGCAACTGTCGCGGTGGCAATGCTGGGAGTGCATGGAGTTATTGGGATCGTTGAAGGCGTCGTCACTGCCTTAGTTGTGTTGGCGGTCGTAGCGGTTCGACCAGATCTGGTGGCTGGTCTGCGCCCACTGCCGAAACCAAGCCGTGCCAAGGAAATGGTGCCGGCATGACTTCCGGATTTTCCACGAACATGTCACAGCCCGCCCGGCGCGCGGTGGCTCTTATTCTTATTGCAGGTATGGGAATGTCGGTATTGCTGGCTGCTGGTGCCTCGATCTACGCAAGCCCAAGCCCTGACGGTCTAGAGCGGGTCGCTGAAGATACTGGTGTGGCTGATACTGCGGATGAATCGGCCACTGCTGATTCACCTTTCGCCGACTATGGGGTCTCTGGGCTCGATGACCAAAGTTGGTCGGGAAGCGTAGCGGGTCTTTTGGGCGTCGTGGTAACCACGGTTGTCGCGTTCGTTCTGTTCCGGGCGCTGACTCGCAACCGTCGTGATCAAAGTCCAATTGATGAAGGTCCGGTCGATGGGTGATCAACCCACTGGTCATCACCTTGGGGAGCGACTCTTCATTCCGGGAAATACCTGGATTCATCGTCTCCCGGCACAGACAAAGATTGCGTCACTGCTAGTGACAATGCTCGTTGTCGTTGCTACACCAGGCGATAAGTACTGGGCCTTTATCGGTTACGCATTGCTAATGGCTGCGGTCGTAAAAATTGCCAGGATCCCGTTACGAACTCTCCTTACCCGCATGACTGTTGAGATTCCGTTCGTAGTCTTTGCCTTACTTATGCCGTTCATCGGTACTGGTCCTCAGGTCCAGTTCGGACCACTCAGTTTGTCGGAGCCGGGTCTTTTGGCCGCCTGGACGCTTATGGCAAAAGCAACGCTCGGCGTCGTTGGCTCCATCGTGCTGGCGGCGACGACTACTAGCACAGAGATGATTGCGGGCCTGCGCAAACTGCGTCTGCCTGATTTGTTGGTGCAAATCTTCGCCAGCATGATTCGCTACGTTCACGTTGTCTTTAATGAGGCGGCTCGCATGTCTCGAGCGAGAAAAGCGCGCGGCTTTACCGCCAAGGGACCTACCGCGTGGACGACTTTGGGAAAAACCTTGGGCACATTGTTCATTCGCTCCTATGAGCGTGGTGAGCGGGTGCATTTAGCGATGTCAGCTCGTGGATATAGCGGGCAAATGCCGGAGCTTCATCCACTACCTACTGCTACGGCTCAGCAGCTCATCAGTGCGGCAGTTTTGCCGGCCGCAGCTGCGATTGTGCTGGTATGCGCCTGGCTCTGGGGAATGACCGTATGACTGCAGCACTAGCCTTCAAGAATCTTCATTTCAGCTATCCAGATGGAACGCCTGCTTTACAGGGAATCGATCTGCAGATTATGCCGGGTGAAAGAGTCGCTGTTCTCGGCCCCAATGGCGCAGGCAAAACCACATTGATGCTGCATACGAATGGGCTGCTGCAACCAACCGCTGGCCAAATTGCCGTATCAGGTACCCCACTAACTGAAGAGAATCTGCCAAACATCCGCCAGCGGGTAGGCATGGTTTTTCAGGATCCGGATGACCAACTCTTTATGCCGACGGTTGCCGATGACGTTGCTTTCGGTCCGGCTAATGCGGGGCTATCGCCAGATGAGGTGAAGGCTCGAATGGAGTCGGCACTGGCTGAGGTAGGAATGCTTTCCGTTAAGGACCGCCCACCGCATCATTTATCACTAGGCCAACGTCGTCGGGTCGCGATTGCAACAGTGCTAGCCACTGATCCGGAGGTTCTGGTTATGGACGAGCCCAGCTCAAATATGGATCCTGCCTCGCGCCGCGAACTGGCGGAGGTCTTACTTGGTCTGGGACGCACCCTAGTTATGGTTACCCACGATTTGCCGTATGCCGCCCAGTTGTGTCCTCGAAGTGTGATCTTAAGCGATGGGCAAATTCGTGCCGATGGGCCAACTTTAGATCTACTAAGCGATGAGGCTCTGTTGCGCCACAACCGACTTGAACTGCCATATGGGTTCGACCCGGCGACGCTGACCGCGTAGGCTTCGCTAGGACCAGCAGAGTGGAGGACGACGTGAGCGATACGACTGCGGAAAAGTCGGAGCACCGTTCGATGGACGACATCCAAACGGATCTTGATGCGACCAGGCAACGACTTGCGGAGAGCATCGCCCAGTTGAAGCAAGAAGCGCGTCCCGATGTACTCAAGGCAAAAGCCCGCACCGCAGTGCTCTCGGTAGTCATCGACCCCGAGACCGGACTGGTTCGAACCGAGCGCATTGCCGCCGTAGTGGGTGTCACAGTGGGCTTGATCCTGCTCCGCAAAGGCATAAAAGCACGGTCACGTAAGCGACAGTTGCGACGTCTCGGTGAGGTCGTCTGGGTGCCAGTTCCACGTGCGGCGGTCAAACCCGAACTGATGTCGATCTCGCGCGAAGCGATCGAGTTGGCCCCAGCGCCAAGCACTACCGGCTAGTAATGGCCGAGGAGAATGGCGGTAGCCCGATCAAGTTGCTGCATGATCGCGTACTCGTGCGCGGTGCAGGTCCAGATGGGGATCGAACCTCAACAGGAGGGATTTTGATCCCGGCTACTGCTCAAGTCGGTCGTCGGCTGCAGTGGGCGGCGGTTGTCGGAACCGGCCCCAACGTTCGGACGGTTGAAGTGGGGGATCAGGTGCTGTTTGAGCCGGAAGATCGAGCCAATGTTGAGATACAGGGTGAGGAGTACATCCTGATGCGCGAACGTGATGTGCACGCCATCGCCAGTGGACGCAACAGTGACAGCGACACTGGCCTCTATCTCTAGGCGGGTCGCTATCTAACTCAGCGGTGGCGAGAGGCACAATAGCGTCGTGACCGTACAGGGCGAGCAGCTATGGCAGCCATCCGATGGCGACATTAACGACGCCGCCATGACTCGGTTTCGGACTACCCACGCGCCTCATTGTCAGAACTCGCAGGAGTTACACGATTGGTCAGTCACCCATCCCAATGGGTTTTGGGAAGCTGCCTGGGAGTTTTGTGAGGTTGTTGGTGACCGAGGATCCGGCCCGGCTGTCGTCGATGAAGGTATGAGAAGTTCGCGATTCTTTCCCGGTGCTGAGATGTCTTTTGCGGAAAATCTCCTGGCGGGAGGTAATCGTCCAGGTGCCTCACCAGTGGCAGTGGTCTCAGTGGGAGAAGACGGTAATCGAACTGAGATCACCTGGCAGCAGTTAAGGCAGCAGGTTGCTGCCACTCAACGCTGGCTGCTCAATCAGGGCGTTCAACAAGGCGACTGTGTCGCGGCCTGGGTTCCGAATACACCGCAAGCCTTAGTTGCGCTGTTAGCAACGAACAGCATCGGAGCAGTTTTTACCAGTACAAGCCCCGATTTCGGCGTCAGTGGGGTTCTGGACCGGTTCGCGCAAGTGAACCCGAAGGTTTTGATCGCCGCGGATGGCTATCGCTACAACGGTAAACCGCATGGGCGATTAGAAGAGCTCAGTGAAGTCGTACAGGGTTTGTCCGGACTGCGAGCAGTGGCGCTAGCCGCGGAACTAGGCAGCCGGTTGCCGACATCTGTCGGGGAAGTGCCTGTCGCTGACTGGTCTGAGATTGTGAACGAACCAGTTGGTCAGCCTGAGTTTCTGCGCCAGCGGCTTTCGGAGCCAGGGCTCGTACTGTATTCCTCAGGGACAACTGGCAAACCGAAATGTATCGTTCACACGGCGACTGGCGTCTTACTCAAACAGCTCACCGAACATCAACTGCACTGCGGAATTTCCGCTGGTGATCGGGTCTTCTACTACACGACCTGCGGCTGGATGATGTGGAACTGGCTGGTGGGCACGCTGGCGAGTGGCGCGACGATTGTGCTTTATGACGGGTCACCGATGTTCCCGAATCCCGAGAGATTATGGGAGCTAGCAGCGACCGAGCAGGTGACTCTTTTTGGCACTAGTGCCAAGTTCCTGGATGCATGCGCCAAGGCCGGAGTGGAAGCTGGTAGTCACTACGACCTCAAATCTTTGCGCACGATTACCTCAACTGGTTCTCCGCTGTCGGCGGAGGGGTTTGCATACGTTTATGAGAGCTTGAAAGCTGATGTTCACCTGGCTTCCATTAGCGGCGGTACGGATTTGTGCGGATGTTTTGTGTTGGGTGATCCCACGCGCCCGGTACACGCGGGTGAGATCCAGGGGCCTGCCTTAGGATGCGCAGTCGATGTTTGGGATGAAGCTGGTCAGTCGCTGTATGCAGAGGCTGGCGTCCGGGGTGAGTTAGTGTGCCTGGATCCATTTCCCTCAATGCCAATCAAGTTCGCTGATGATCCCGGCGGTGCACGCTACACGGCGGCCTACTTTGAGAGATATCCGGGAATATGGGCCCATGGGGATTTCGCTTCCTGGACTGAAAATCATGGCCTGATAATTCACGGTCGATCCGACGCCACCTTAAATGCTGGCGGGGTTCGCATTGGTACCGCGGAAATCTATCGGCAGGTAGAACAGTTACCTGAGGTGGCTGAGGCTTTGGCGATCGGTCAGGAGTGGGATGACGACACTCGGATAGTGCTTTTCCTTAAGTTGCAGCCCGGCGAGCAGCTTGAGGAGTCTTTGACTGATCGGATCAGAATGCGACTGCGCGTGGAGTGCTCTCCCAGGCATGTACCCGCCCGGATCGTGCAAGTAGATGATTTGCCCAGGACCCGATCGGGCAAACTCGCCGAACTAGCGGTTTCGGATGTCGTACACGGTCGTCAGGTCCGCAATACGGCCGCTTTGGCGAACCCCGAATCGCTGACAGACTTTACTGATTTGCCTGATCTGGCTCGCTAGCGAGTGCACCGAAATCTTTCTGTTGTCTAGGTCCTAAAGAGGTTGCACAATGCTGCCGATACTTTGACTACCAGTTAGGGCCGGGGTACTCCATTCACCCACCGGAACCCGGCCTGGACCGGGGCCTTCCCACCATTAGGGCCCCGGTCTCTTTTTTTGTGTATCTACGGCGGCGAAGCCGAGATCTTCTCAGGATGTAAAGAGCCGCAACCCTTCCACACTCCTGATCGCACGCTTCATGCCATGCCCCGTTGGCCTCACTGGGGCTGGATTCCGAGTCGGCTGGATGCAGCTCTG
>JAOZTQ010000056.1:4007-7873 GCA_029939085.1 Candidatus Nanopelagicales bacterium | reverse complement strand
GCTTTAGGTCTTACGACGACCAGCGGTCTTCGGCTCGCACAAGAGTACGTGTTTGATAGGTCTAGGTCAAAACCAGCCCCCGCCAACGCTCCGGAGCACCACATGAACGCACGAGCAACGACATCGTTGGTGCCCAAACCTGGCCTAGTAGCCAGTAGTTGCGACGACCCCGGGCCCGGGGCTAGGGCGACTGAACCGATGGGTTCTCAGACCAAGATCCTCGAAGTTCGGCGACAGCCGATCAATCAGCTATCAGCGTCAGCGCTGCTCTTGATGCTACCGGGATCCACAGTTACGCCCGGACCCATCGTGCTTGAGACCACTACCTTCTTCAGATAACGGCCCTTGGCGCTGGAAGGCTTAAGCCGCATAACTTCATCCAGTGCGGCGGCGAAGTTATCAGCGAGCTGTTCGGCGCTGAACGATTTACGCCCGATGATGAAGTGGAGGTTGGAGTGCTTGTCGACTCGGAACTCGATCTTGCCACCCTTGATGTCTTCGACCGCTTTCGCGACATCCATAGTCACGGTTCCGGTCTTCGGGTTCGGCATCAAACCTCGGGGACCTAGCACCCGGCCTAGTCGGCCAACCTTGCCCATCATGTCCGGTGTAGCTACTGCGGCATCGAAACCGGTCCAACCTTCAGACACCTTTTCGATCATGTCGTCACTTCCGACGAAGTCTGCACCTGCAGCGCGGGCCTCTTCGGCCTTTTCCCCTGCCGCGAATACTAGAACCTTGGCTGTTTTTCCGGTGCCGTGTGGCAGATTGACTGTGCCCCGCACCATCTGATCGGCCTGTCGGGGGTCAACTCCGAGCCGAGCCGATACTTCGATCGTCGAATCGAACTTTTCCGGCGCAACCTCTTTGACGAGTCCGACGGCCTCTGCCGGTTCGTAGAGTCGATCTCGATCGACAGCCTTTGCGGCGTTGTTGTAGTTCTTTCCGTGCTTCATCTGTGTCTCCTCACAGTCGTGGTCTACGGGCCACGGCGGCCCTGCCACTGTTTGGGATATTCCGGAACTGGAATATCCATTAACCTTCTACGGTCACACCCATCTGGCGTGCCGTGCCTTCAATGATCTTCATTGCGGCATCAATGTCATTCGCATTCAAATCCGGCATCTTGGTTTCGGCGATCTGACGCACCTGGTCCTGTGTGATTGAACCCACCTTGTTGCGGTGCGGTTCACCCGAGCCCTTCTTTAGGCCTGCAGCCTTCAGCACCAACTTGGCCGCCGGAGGCGTTTTGGTGATGAAGGTGAACGAACGATCTTCGTAGACCGTGATTTCGACCGGGATTACCTCGCCGCGCTGGTTTTCAGTAGCAGCGTTGTATGCCTTGCAAAACTCCATGATGTTGACGCCGTGCTGGCCTAGCGCTGGGCCCACCGGCGGTGCCGGGTTGGCCTGACCTGCTTGGATGTGCAGCTTGATTAGGCCGGCGACCTTCTTTTTCGGTGCCATTGTTTCCTACCTCGTTGTTGGTCTTGGTTATGTCAGCTTTAGGTTCGTTCTACTTGATCGAATCGAAGTTCTACCGGGGTATCCCGACCGAACAGTTCGACCATGGCGGTGAGCTTGGCTGCTTCACCGTTCACTTCAGAGATTGTCGCCTGAAGAGTGGCGAACGGTCCATCCACCACAGTGACCACGTCGCCTACATTGTAGTCAGCCACCACAACCGTCTTGGGAGCGGCTGCTCCTTCTTCTTCGGTTTCGGCTCCGACAGGTTCGGTCTTCTCAGGTGCCTCGGCCGTTTCGGGCTCGGCCAGCATGCGAACAACCTCGTCGATGCTCAGTGGCACCGGATCCTGCGCACTTCCGACGAATCCAGTTACTCCGGGGGTATGGCGGACCGCTCCCCAGGTCTCATCGTCGAGATCCATCCGAACTAGAACGTATCCAGGAAGTTTGATGCGGCGGATCTTCTTGCGCTCGCCCTTGCGAAACTCCATCACATCTTCTTCTGGGACCTCAACCTGAAAAATTCGGTCTTCCAGGTTCATGGTTTCGCTACGTTTTTCCAAGTTCGCCTTAACTCGTTTTTCGTAGCCGGCGTAGGAATGGATGACGTACCAGTCACCTGGCAGCATGATCAACGACTCTTCCAGGCTGATGGGATCCATCTCAGCCGCGGTCTCTTCGCTAGCGGCTTCAGCGGAGTCTTCGATGGCAGATTCCACGTCTGCGGCTGAATCGGCTAGGGCTTCAGCTTCCTCGACGACTTCTTCCGCTGCGACTTCCTCAGCTACGACTTCGGCTTCGGCTTCGGCAGCCTGCACAGTTTCTGCAGCTGCTTCCATCGCTGCAGTGGCCGCTACCTCTTCTGCGGTCCGCTCGGCAATCAACGCATCGGCGTCGGTTTCCGCCACGGCCTCGTCTACTGCGGCAGACTCCTCGGGCGATTCCAGTTGAGCCTCACCCTCAGGTGTTGCATCGGTCGGAATAGTGGGCTGTTCAGACACTTTGTCGCTCTATCCTTCAGTTGGTTGCACTATTCAGTGCCGAAAAGGGCGAGCACGCCCCTGCCGAACACATAGTCCAGCAGGGCAATGATGCCCGCCATGATCAGCACGAAGACGATCACTACACCGGTGTAAGTGATCAACTCCTTGCGGGTCGGCCAAATGACTTTCCGAAGTTCAGCGATGACCTCACGGACGAACAGAGATATCCGGGCGAAAAAGCCCAGTTTGTCTCGGTCGGCGTTGGCCGTTCCAGTGCCGCTCAATTCTTACCCTCGCTTCGCTGACGCTTCAGTGCCATCGGACTGAGCAGGGCCGGAGGGACTTGAACCCCCAACCGCCGGTTTTGGAGACCGGTGCTCTACCAGTTGAGCTACGACCCTGTGCTGAGTCACACCCAACTCTCCCATCACCGACCACGTGCGCGTAACGGGCCGGAGGAAGGGCAGGACGATGACACACCGAGCCTGAGTGTAGATGGCATCTGGACCCGGGTCCAATCCCTATGCTCCGTCCGCGCCGCGAAGCGATCCCCTGCGTCTGCCAAAATATGAGAATGCATACACGCGTTTCGCGCAGAATCGGGTCAATCGGGGAGTCGGCAACGCTCGCTGTTGACGCAAAAGCCAAGGCACTCCGAGCAGCTGGAGCCCCCGTCATCGGCTTTGGGGCGGGCGAACCAGACTTCCCCACTCCTGACTTCATCGTGGCTGCTGCCGTCGCGGCTGCAACTGATCCCAAAAACCACCGGTACTCCCCCGCTGCCGGCCAACCCGCGCTTAGGGAAGCGATAGCCGCCAAAACACTGCGTGACTCGGGTTTCGAGGTAGAACCGAACCAAGTCTTGGTAAGTAATGGCGGGAAACAGGCGCTCTACAACGCATTTGCGACTCTGCTCGATCCTGGTGATGAGGTTCTTCTTCCATCGCCGTATTGGACCACTTACCCCGAGTCCATAGCTCTCGCCGGCGGCGTACCAGTCGTCGTACCCACTGATGAGACCACGGGCTATCGAACAAATGTGGCTCAGCTCGAGGAGTATGTGACGGACAAAACCAAACTTTTGGTTTTCGTATCACCCTCCAACCCCACTGGCGCCGTCTACTCACCTGCCGAAGTCGAGGCAATAGGTCAATGGGCCGCTGATAAGGGCTTGTGGGTAGTGACTGACGAAATCTATGAACATCTGGTGTACGGCGACGCCGAGTTCAGTTCCATGCCAGCGCTGGCGCCTGATTTACAAGATCGCTGCGTAGTGGTGAATGGAGTCGCCAAGACCTACGCAATGACTGGCTGGCGAGTTGGCTGGCTGATTGGACCGACCGATGTCGTCAAGGCTGCGACAAATCTTCAATCCCATGCCACTTCCAACGTCTGCAATGTTGCACAAGCAGCGAC
>JAOZTQ010000056.1:0-3907 GCA_029939085.1 Candidatus Nanopelagicales bacterium | reverse complement strand
AGCGCGCAGCCGACAAAAACCGGTTCCGGCTGAAGCACTACGCCAAAGTTAGCGGACACACCACTGCGGATTTTTCGTGCTAGTTCTAAGACGGATTCCGTATCCGCTGCACCTCGATTGGTGATGGCCAAGGTGTGCTTGGTTGAAAGACCTGCGGCTCCCACCCGATAACCGGGTTCGAATCCCGACTCCTGAATGAGCCATGCGGCAGAGGTCTTATAGCGACCATCACCGAGCGGAAATATCGGAGCATCCTCAGGCAGCCGGTCTGCTGTTTCGCGGTCCACAATCGGATTAATGAAAAATGACCCCACACTCCAGGTGTCATGGTCCTCTGAATCAAGGACCATTCCCTTACCCCGCCGCAGATGCAGTACCGCAGCTCGTACATCGGCGAGGGGAGCGCGGTCACCCACACCCACCCCGAGCATTCGAGCGAGTTCGCCGTACTGAATGGGTTTAGAGTCCGAAGCAGCCTCCCATCGAAATTCCACTTCTAGGACCACGAAACGGCCCGGTTCACGCTTGAACCGACTATCTCGATAAGCGAAGCCGCATTCTTCGTTGTCTAAGACGCGCTGCTCTCGTCGAGATCGGTCGTAGACCCGCACTCGCTGTAGTGAATCAGCGATCTCTTGGCCGTAAGCACCCACATTTTGAATCGGTGTGGCACCGACATTGCCAGGTATCCCGGATAGTGCCTCAATACCCGCCAGATCCTCGGCAATAGCCCATTTGACTATCTGATCCCAGTTTTCACCGGCCGCCACTGCGACAGTGCCCGCTCCGCACGAGTCGGTTTTGTGAACACCGGTGGTTCGGATTAAGAGCACCGTACCGGCCCATTCACTATCCGAAATCACAACATTGCTGCCACCACCGAGAATCAGCAACGGCTCACCAGCTTCGTCGGCGGCCGTCACGGTAGCCATGATTTGGTCTTCCGAATCCGCCACCACTACTCGCCGCGCGGGTCCACCAACACGCAACGTCGTGTACTGACTCAGCTCCTGAGAAGTCCTGGAGTCAGAGTCGGATAACGGAACCACAGACCCATGGTAGGGAACCAACCGCATGGACCGCATTAGGCAATCAGTCGGTCACAGCTGAACGACGGCTCGGGCCTGCGTCAGCACCGCACTCTCGGAGTCCTCCGCATCGTCGAGGAAAGCACTCAGCTCAACAGCGATTTGTTCAGCTGGCAGCTTCTCTGCAACTCGGCCGCCGACTCGAAGTGCCGTTCCGATGTCATCGTCGGGTACCGGGACCGGTCGCGAAAATCGACAAGATAACGAGACAACTGAACCTGGATCGCCAGTCCAGTCGGTAACAACCCTCGTCGTTTCGGCGAGCGTCAGCATGCCGTGGGCGATGACATTTGGCAGTCCGGCAGCCACGGCCGTGCGCTCATTCCAATGAATGGGATTGAAGTCCCCGCTAGCTCCGGCGTACATAACGAGATCGACGCGGCGCAATGGAATACGAATACCTGGTAACTCATCACCGACCGCTACCTCGGCAAAATCAACGAGCGCACTCATACTGCAGTCCCCCGGGACACGATGATTTCACTCGTGGTCACCACGAGTTCGTCTTGAACTGTCTGTACTCGGCACCTGGTTGTCAGGAATTCATTTCGATCTCGTGCTTCGATACTGGCGATTTGAGCTCGTACCACAAGCTCATCACCTGCAGAGATTGGCCGTTCATATTCGAAGTGCTGTTCGCCATGCACTACGCGGCTGTAGTCCAAACCCAGATCAGGATCAAAAATGGCCGTCGCCATCGCTCGCATCGTCAATGTGAATGGGTAAGTAGGGGGAGCGATGAGATCCTGATATCCCAATACTCGGGCCGCATCGACGTTGTAGTAAGCAGGATTGTTGTCCCCGATGGCGGTTGCGAATTCTCGGATCTGCTCTCTACCGACGTGGTAGGCCGGCATTGGCGGATACTCCTTGCCAACAAAGGTCGCGTTCAGTGGCATTACATCCCGCCTAACTGCCCTCCGGTGACCGGAATGGTCACACCTGAGACGAAATCGGAGTCGGCGGAGGCCAGAAATGCGGTGACGTTGGCTACGTCCTCAGGCTCGCCCAACCGCCCAAGCGAGATAATTGCTCGAGCCATATCGCGCATTTGATCCGGTATACCGAAGGTATCGCCCTCCTTTTTGGCTGCGGTGAGACGCGTTTCAACGAATCCTGGTGCGACGGCGTTGACGTTGATTCCGAAAGGCCCCAACTCGCGAGCTAACGTCTTGGTGACAGCGATCAAAGCTCCCTTGGCCGCGGTGTAGTTGAACTGACCAGGGTTACCCATGAGGGCTGCGACGCTTGAGGTGAAGACGACTTTACGGTGATATTTCGGTCGGCCGTGTTCGGCGATTTCCTGTTTGGCCACATCTCGCAGATAGGGCATAGCAGCCAGGGTCGCGTGATAAGCCGTGCGCAGATTTGTATCGACCACGAAGTCGAACAACTCGTCGTCGAGGCCGTGAAACATCTTGTCGCGAGTGGTGCCCGCATTGTTGATCACAATGTCTAACTGGCCGAACTCCTCGATGGTGTCGGCAACCAAAAGCTCAGCCTGTTCGGTATGAACCGTGTTAGCTGAATGCGGTATCGCTCTGCCACCTTGTTCGACGATCAGGCCTGCTGTCTCTGCCGCTGGCTCTAAATCGATGTCATTGACGACCACTGCGGCGCCATCACTAGCTAGCCGGACTGCGGTCGCCCTACCAATGCCGCGGCCTGCGCCGGTAACTAAAGCAACCCGATCATCAAGTCGACCCATGCCTGCCTCCTGCTGCTCGGATCGAACCTATCCGCCAAATCAGCCGATGGCTCGCCGACGGCGGACCAGGTCGTAGATCAGCGAGTTTCGCGGTGCACAGTGCTGCTGTTGCAGCGTGGGCAGAACTTCTTCATCTCCAGGCGATCGGGGTTATTTCGCCGGTTTTTCTTTGTGATGTAGTTGCGTTCTTTGCAATCCACACACGCCATGGTGATTTTCGGTCGTACGTCGCTCGACTTCGCCATTTGACTGCCTTTCTCGTCCGTCGGTCTCGGTAGCGGAGGCGGGACTTGAACCCACGACACAGCGATTATGAGCCGCTTGCTCTACCTGGCTGAGCTACTCCGCCTGATCACCCCGACACCTCATCGGCGTCACGGTCACCCGTTGTGTTGTTGTGTACCGCTAGGCGGCACGCACCTGTTGCTGTTTGGCAACATGGAGCCCCGATAGGGAATCGAACCCTAGACCTTCTCCTTACCATGGAGACGCTCTGCCGACTGAGCTATCGGGGCAGCGACAGCCAGGGTACTACGGGAAACACCCATCACTGCAACTGCTGTTAGTTCAGCCCAGCACCGGGCCGTGTTGTGGCGGGTAGTGGATTCGAACCACTGTAGGCAGAGCCGGCAGATTTACAGTCTGCTCCCTTTGGCCGCTCGGGCAACCCGCCGCTGGCGTTGACCGCTGATTACGGTAGCAGTACCGAGGCCCAGTCCCGAATCGGGCGTGGGCACAACCGCTGTCACAATAGGGATAAGTACGACCGTGATCGGCTTCGTCATGGAGGAATAAATGGGTGGCAGCAGTAGTTTCGACATCGTTTCGCAAATAGACGAACACGAGTTGGATAACGCGATTAACCAAGCAGCCAAAGAGCTTGCACAGCGTTGGGATTTCAAAAACACCGGAGCGGGCGTCGAGCACGGCGACGGAACAGTCGTGGAGTTACAGGCTGGCACCGAGGACCGCGTATTGGCGGCTTTGGACGTCTTTAAGGACAAACTCGTGAAGCGGGGAATCAGCTTGAAGGCTCTCGACGCGGGGGAACCGCGGTTGTCCGGTAAGGAGTACCGCATCACCGCCGTATTGCAGTCAGGCCTCACGAGTG
>JAOZTQ010000055.1 GCA_029939085.1 Candidatus Nanopelagicales bacterium | reverse complement strand
GCACCGAACTCGACGGCGACGGATCAGCAGAACCCGACTCCGAATCCGACGACTCTTCGTCGTGATCGTGATCGTGATCGTGATCGGGGTCCATTGTCGGAGTGTCGACTGGCTCAGGTGCTGTTTCACCGTTTGCAGCGTTACCCATGAGCACGTCGGAGCATGCGTAGAACGCTTCCGGTGAATCATTGCGTTGCCAGATTGTGTAGATCATGTGCCGACCATCACGGTCAGGCAAAGCAACTTCCATCGAAGTTGTCGGACTGAGGGGAAGCGTTCCCGTGTCGTGAATCAGATCCAGGTCTGACCATGCCAACGGCTTTGTCGGGTCGTAGTCATTATTGGTAATGAATACCCGGTAGTAGTCCGTACTGTGCGGCGCTGTGGAAGTCCAGGTCATAGTGAAGTTGCCGTCGGCGTCTGGTTCCAGCGGAGTGGCTGGCCAGTCAGTGCCTGGTTCGTCAAAGTAGGCATACTTGGCGCGATTAGCACTGCAGAGTTTGCCGTCTGGAATCAGCTCACGATGCCGACCTGCGGCATCACCAATATTGACCTCCATCCAGTCATACAGCGACTGCGGGTTTGCCTCACGAGCTGCCTGACATCTGGGGTCATCTGGGGTCACAAACTTGCACATGTAGACACGTGAAGCAGGGTTGTCCATGCTTCCATGTGCTGCAGCCTGAGTCGGAGCAACTAGTGCTACGAGGCCGGTAATCAGGGTGGTTGTGGTTAATAGGGAAATTAGTCTTCGCATCGAATTCTCCGAGGGACTAGATCACTTGCGGCGGACGGTTTACCAGTGCTCCCCCGGCACCCATGACAAGGAGTTCGGGAAATAGGATGGGGAACCCTACCTCCATCTAGGTGAATCACCCAGTCGAAATGTCCGATTTGCGAGGTACTCACGAATGGCGGTACTCGCCAGGTGATGGGATACTTCCGCGCTTACGGACTTCCAACTGAATGAGACGGTCTGTTATCGGCTACTGTTTGCGCTGCTTCACTCGGACACGCTTCGCCGGACTACGTAAGTTTTCACCTGAGGGGTTGACGGCTACAACGCGGAAAAATCGGTGCTTAGCCTTACGCGCATTTTTGACGCGACCGCGCCACTTCGTATCACCCGTCTTTGCAAAGGTGCGCCAGCGAGATTGGCCATCTTTGCTCACTTGAAGTTTGTAGCGTGCAGCGCCGGCAGTATCGAGCCACTTGAGGCGGACCCGAAGCCCCTTCAAAACCTTTACCCTAGGACTACCAGGAGCGGTCGATACTGATCCACCCCCCGGCGAGTTCCCGTCGCCACCCTGAGTCTGGTCGCTTTCCGAAGAACCCCCGCCATCAGGTGATCCCGGAGCCGGTACTCCGACCCCTGGCGTACCCGAGAAAGTCACATCGGAGCACGCGTAAAAAGCTTCGGGTGAATCATCGCGTTGCCAAATCGTGTAGAGCATATGTCGGCCACTCCGCTCGGGCAGATTCATACGCATAGTTGTCGTCCGTTCCGGTCGACGCTTGCCAGTGTCGTGCACTAATTCGAGATCGCCCCAGGAAAGTCGCTTACTGGGATCAAAGTTCGGCTTCGTTAAGTACACCCGGTAGTAGGCCGTGCTGTGCGGAGCCGTCGAATTCCATCGGACGGTGTACTTGCCATCTGAGTCTGGCTGCAGCGCAGTGGCAGGCCATTCCTGGGCTGGCCGATCGAAGTACGCATACTTGCTCCGATTGGCGCTGCACAACTTCTCATCTGGGATCAACTGCCGATGATTTCCGGCGGCGTTACCGATGTTGACCTCCATCCAGTCATATAGCGACTGCGCATTGGCGGCCCATGCTCCAGCGCACGTCGGGTGGTTGCGATTAGCTTCCTTGCAACTGACGACCCTGGATGCAGGGCTATCAATACTTCCGTGCGCGGAAGCTGACGTAGGTGCGGCAACGGTTAAGCCCGCAATCAGACCGACGGCTGTTGCTGTTGCGGCTGTTTTCATGCTCCATCTCCATACTCACTGTCGGGATAAAGTTTTCTCTCAACGCCAAGACGACGCCCTGACCCCGCCAGTAGGTTCCAGCCAATTTCACTTTTCCCACCAAGTGGGGGACCCAATAATTCGGACAATTCGGACAAAGTTGACGTTATTGTCAAAAACCTCAAGAAATGGGAAATAACGACGGAGGTTAGGAGTTGATAGACACAAGAAAAATTCCTGGCAACCTCAGCGCAACATCTCTCCGTCCAACAAGCCTATGGCGAGAAGCTGAACATATTTTTACGACGTGGATGTCATTCTTTTCGCGGTAGCCATCACCTGCATACTGGCCGTGCTATTCGACTTCACCAACGGCTTCCATGACGCGGCCAACGCCACCTCAACAGTAATTGCCACGCGGTCACTCAAGCCGAAAACGGCCGTCATCCTCTCGGCGGTATTCAACTTTCTGCCCGCCTTCCTCGTAGGGACAGCCGTCGCGAACACTATTTCAAAGACGGTCGACTTAAACTCACTACCCGAAGTCGGCGCTGGAGCTGTGCCACTTGGAGTCCGGATGACCTTAGCGGCGCTCTTGGCTGCCATTTTCTGGAACTACTTCACATGGAATCTTGGTCTTCCTTCGTCCTCCAGTCATGCACTCATCGGGGGATTAGTAGGCGCAGGCATCTCGGCTGGCGGTTGGTCAGCGGTGAGTTGGGCATCGGTTGAAAAGACCGTTGTCGCAATATTCACCTCACCCCTCATCGCATTCGTGATCGCCTTCGTCGCCATTCGTACTATCCGTTTGATCCAAAGGATCTGGACAGTAAATGAAGACTCTGAATTTTTTCGATGGGCCCAAGTTGGCTCTTCTGCATTCGTATCGTGGGGTCACGGCTCTAACGATGCACAAAAAACTATGGGAGTCGTAGCGGCGACCCTTTTCGCCGGTGGCTATCTCGCCGGTGAAGATGCCGGGAGCCTGGAGCCACCTACCTGGGTAATCTTCACAGCTCACCTCGCTATAGCTGCCGGAACAGTGTGGGGTGGCTGGAAAATCATCGAAACCATGGGTCTGAAAATCACTCGAATAACGCGGGCATCAGGCTTCGCCGCAAACATCGGGTCCGTTGCGTCCATCGAAGGGGCAACCCAGGCGGGGATCCCGATTTCAACTACGCAAACAGTGTCGTCATCAATCGTTGGCTCAGGAGTGGGAGCAAAACGAAAAGTGAACTGGCTCGTCATGCGAAATATGGTCATTGCCTGGTTTGTGACTATGCCAGCCGCTGCTCTGGCGGCTTGGGTCATATTCCGTTTCACGGTGCTGCCCGACCCCTGGTCCGCAATTGTGACGGGATTGTTTATCGTCGTATTGCTCACTTGGGCTGGCAGTCTCATGCTGCGTGCTACCACCGCTGATGATATCGAGGCGGAACTGCCCGGACGCGAGACTGGCTCAGAAACCACCACTGGTTACGGGATCCACGTAAGCCAGGTCAACGATGAAGGTAAGGCAACGCTGCACAAGCATCCTGAGACACGCAGCGACTAATCGTCCGTTCCCCCAAATCAGTGACGCTCAATCTATTCGTTAAGCGGAATCCTACTTTTGGTGACTCTTCGAGTATTGTCAGCACAGCCATCAACCTCTGGGGACGTGATGAGAAGATTTGCCAGTTCCGTCGGATTTGTAGCCGCAGCCATCCTCGTTCTCGCCGGCTGCAGCTCTAACGACGATTCGTCGAATACGACTGAATCTGCCACTACAGCCAGACCCCAAGCTGGCGAAGGCGTCACTCGCGATCTCCCTAAGTTCTCATCTGTATCGGTTAATCGCGGGGTGGCTGTTCGAGTAGCAGTAGAGGCTGGTGCACCGCAGAACGTTGAGGTCACGAAAACAGCTGACGAATCTGTAACTACGAAGGTCAAGGACGGAACACTCGTTATTTCGCGAACATCAGGCACCAGCGAGGTTGGTGTGATTGACGTTCGGGTAAGTAGTTCAACTATTCAAGAACTTGCCACACGAGGTGGTTCAACACTGAATGCAGCGGGGAAAATCGACTCTTACGACTTGAAGGCCTCGGAAGGCTCTTCGGCAGATGCCACCGCGCTTCGCGCCAAGAACATCACTATCACGGCGTCTGAATCGGCGAATGTCGCGGTTTACGCGGTCAAATCGGTAACGGGTACTGCCACCGAGGGTGCCTCAGTCACCGTTAGGGGTAATCCCAAAACCACGAAAGTGAAGACGAGCCGAGGCGCGACAGTAACTAGCGACTAAAGGGACCCAGTTAACGCAACGGAGGTTGGCCCGCGCCTCCCCATACGCCAAGGCCGTAACCGAAGACGGCCGCATATGCCGCATTCCTGGCACTCATCATCTCACCGGTAGACCGGGCAACAGCTCGCAAAGCGACCTCACTTAAGGCCACCGCAGCAGCGCGGGAAAAGCTCTGTGTAGTTGGCAAGATTCCGTTTAGTGGACCTCGACTGGCCTCAATCTCCTTTTTTCGAACGAGATAACCGGCAAGCGCCATCAATCGATTGGCTTTATCACGGGTTCGACTCGTCTCAGGAAGCCAAGTAGCCTGAGCCATTGCTTTTGCGATTGTCCCCGCGGAGACAAAATCCAGATCGACCAAATCCACATAGTCGCTGAGATATTGCTCTTGGTCGGTGGCAGGTTCAAGCGCTTTCAAGATGAGCGATATCGCCGACTCCACGTCATGTTGATGACGCAAGGGAATTGATGGATAGGACTGCTGCGCAGCAGCAAGGTAGTCGTGGTGTGCCGTAACAATGTCACTGCCATGAATCTGCGGCACCATGAATTGTCGAGAGTCAAAGTTAACGACCCCAGTAATCATGCTGCGACGTTCTAAGCGAGCGGTTTCAACCTCTGCGAACAACGCAGTCTCACGAACATTAGGACTCGAGTGCGGTCGCGTAAGTAGGCGTGAATTAGTGACATAGAGCGTCACCTCAATCGGGCGCTTTCCCGCGATCTCTTGCCCTTGAGTAACCAGCTGAAGTTCTTCTCCTTCAGCCAAGATAAAGCCGCTCTCCGCATTTGAGAGCGCCGGCTGCTCAAGGCTCATCCTCCGCTACCTCCCCAACGACCGAACTATGGAAGTTATCGGCATCGAAACTTCGAACCTTGAGGAAAGTGGGTCATGTCGGCGCAACGAAATGGGCAAAATCGCTTTACTCGGCAGGTCACGATTCCTGCGCCATGCGATCCCTAGGGCATCCCTGTGTTTGGAGCGCAATGGGGCTTTGCGAACATATAACCCATGTCCGCTCCCGTCGGAGACAACACTCGAAGTCTCATCAAGCGCGATGCGAGTTCGGTGTGGCACCCATTCACACAACAATCACTCTGGCCCTCAGACGATCCCATCGTTGTCGACCGCGCTGAGGGCATGTATTTCTGGGATACCGACGGCAATCGGTATCTCGATGGGGTTTCTTCGCTATGGGTAAACGTGCATGGCCACGGTGTCCCGGAAATCAACGCCGCCATTGCCCAGCAACTAGACCGACTCGATCACACAACATTTCTGGGCTTGACACATGAACCTGGTATCGCGCTGGCGGAACGCTTATTGGATACAGCTCCAGCCGGTCTATCCAAAGTGTTCTATGCGGGTGATGGATCTAGTGCGGTTGAAGCGGCACTCAAAATGGCTTATCAGGCGCATGTGCAGCGCGGACAAGTCCGACCTCTGTATCTGCACGTAGCTGAGGGCTATCACGGGGATACGTTGGGCTCGGTTAGCGTGGGTGGAATCGATCTCTTCCACGAAAAGTACCAGCCACTCCTACTTACTACGGCCATGGTTTCTTCTCCCGGGTTGATCGAACCTGGTCAAAGCCGCAAGGATCGCGCGACCGAGGTTCTGCATGAGATGCGGTCGCTACTACAGGAGTCTGGTGAGCAGGTTTCGGCAGTTGTAATCGAGCCATTGGTACAAGCTGCTGGCGGTATGTTGACACATGATGTCTCCTTCGTGCAGGGCGTGCGTCAACTATGCGATGAGTTTGATGTCCTGCTCATCTGTGATGAGGTAGCGACAGGTATTGGTCGTACCGGTCGCATGTGGGCCGTTGAGCATGCCGGCATTCGACCGGACATGATCACCTGCGGTAAGGGGGTAACCGGCGGCTACCTGCCGTTATCCGCGGTGCTGGTCGCAGAGCCGGTCTACGAGGCGTTTCTTGGTTCAGCCACATCTGGGCGCACGTTCTATCACGGGCACTCATACACCGCGAATCCCTTAAGTTGCGCTGCTGCAATAGCCAACCTGGACTTGATGTCGGAACGTGACACAGTTGCGCACGCCGCTGCCGTCGGCGAACGCATACGAGATTCGTTGGTCCCACTTGCAGCTCATTCGGGAGTAAAGGAAATTCGTCAGATCGGCACGATGACCGGGATCGAAGTTGAATCCGTTATGGATCGCACTGGTTTCGCAGTCTGCCAGGAGGCCCGACGGAACGGGGTTTGGGTTCGGCCCCTAGGTGATGTTGTTGTTCTTATGCCGCCTCTGGCAATCGAGAACTCCGATTTAGACTTGCTGACTTCAGTGGTTTCCGACGCCGTAGATTCCGTAGTTCGATGAATCAGTTCGATGACTGGCTAGCCGAGGAAGATCGACGGCGGCGGACAACCGAACTCCACCGCGAACTACATCACCGATCACCCAAAACGAACTTGCTCGATCTCGCTTCTAACGACTACCTCGGACTGTCACGGGATGCACGAGTAGTGGCAGGTGCGATTCATGCATCCGAGACTTGGGGAACCGGCTCGACCGGATCTCGACTGGTAACCGGTTCCACTGAGTTACTGAGGGACCTAGAGTCGGAGTTGGCCGTCTTTATGGGCTATGACACCGCATTGGTGTTTAGTTCCGGATATCTAGCCAATCTGGGGGCGGTGACAGCACTCGGTGGTCCCGACTGTTTGGTCGTCTCAGATGAGTTAAATCATGCTTCACTTATCGATGCGTGTCGGCTATCCGGCGCGCAGGTATGCGTAGCCCCGCATCGGGATACAGCAGCAGTGGCCCAAATATTGGCCAATAAAGCACAGCCGCGCGCTTTGGTCGTGACCGATGCCATCTTTAGTGTTGATGGGGATCTTGCGCCACTCACCGAACTTCACCGAGTTGCACGAGACTCAGGAGCAGCTCTCCTGGTCGATGAGGCTCACAGCCTAGGCACTGTGGGACAGGGCGGACGGGGCGCCACCGTAGCCGCAGGAATAGCAGGCGAGCCAGACGTTATCGTGACAGCGACCTTATCTAAATCGTTGGGCGCCCAAGGTGGAGCGGTACTAGCAACAACGTCGGTGCGGAACCACATAATCAATCAGGCCCGTAGCTTTATATTCGACACGGCCCTAGTCCCGGCCGCAGCCGGCGCAGCCAGAGTTGCGCTAGAGATTTTGCGGGAAGATCCGCAGTTGTCCGAACGAACCCGCGTCAACGCAGCGAAGCTGAGGAGCGTCCTTCTCGAGAATGGCTGGTCCGCACCGGTTCCCCAGGCTGCCGTCGTCTCTGCAGTAGCCGAAAGCCCTGGGTCAGCGGTGGAAGCAACGAGAGTATGCCGGGAGGCGGGAGTGCACATCGGTTGCTTTCGACCGCCATCCGTACCCGACCAGATATCTCGGTTGAGATTGACCGCTCGGGCCAATCTCAGCGATTCAGACTTTACGCAGGCAGCTCACGCGCTCCAGCTGGCCCGAAAGACACTCGCGACAACCACCGGCGCCGCCGAGCGTATGGTGCCCGCAGAGTCCACAAGAACCGATCGCGTAGGAAGGACAACGTGAGCGTACGAATAGTGACCGGCACTGGCACCGGTGTAGGGAAAACGATCATCACAGCCGCTCTCGCGGCTGTCGCGGCTGACTCTGGGC
>JAOZTQ010000054.1:4984-7958 GCA_029939085.1 Candidatus Nanopelagicales bacterium | reverse complement strand
CAACTCGGACTGCGCGAGGTCGAAGCTCGTCCACTGAAATACGACCGGGCCTACACCTTCTGGGACTACCGGCAGTTGGCCTTTCCCAAGAATCACGGAATGCGAATTGATCTGGCCTATATGAGTCAACCAATTGCGGACAGCGTTAGCGATGCTTATGTAGACCGCGAGGCAAGAAAAGGTAAAGGCTCATCTGATCATGCCCCCGTAGTGGTCGATATCGATCAAGGCTGATATGTCCCTAAGCGTTCACGCCATCAGCGCACTTGAACATCGCGCCTACATTGCGGCTCACCCAAAAATTCCGCTTCGGCAGACTCCGGGTTGGGCCAGAGGATTCGAATCATGCCGCACCGAATCAATTGGCTGGTTCGAAGGTGACACCTTGATCGGTGCTGGGCTGGTCCGATATCGGGGGCTCCCCCGGTTGCCGATGCGAACCATTGCGGTTTTATCCGGTGGTCCCGATATCGACTGGACCGGTCAACGACGACCACAACATCCGTTGACGTATTGGACCGAGCCGTTAGGTGCCTTTTTGCGAAAGCGCGGTGCCATAGCTGTTCGGGTCAACCCCAACGTGACTCATCAAGACTGGTGGGCGATAGATCCAGCGGAACGCTCGGAAAGTACCGAAGTCGCGCATCGTGATCCAGAATCCGTTCGTTGGGAGAAACGTCGGGCTGAGGACCGCTTGTCCGAAGCTGGATGGCAGCACCTGAACGAACTTCCTCGCAACTACCTCGCGGAAGTCGTCATTGGCGGCGGCACTGCACTGCGCAAAATAGAGCACCTTGCGTCCGATAACGCCCTCATGGCGGGCTACACCGTACGGACGGGCAGGGCTGAGGAGTTACCGAGGGTCCACCGTGCCGTTACGGATTTACATCGTGGCATCCGTCTGCCGAGTTTGGGTGATTTAGCACGTCGTTGGGAAGGTCTCGTCCACGAAGAACCAGGCTCGGTGAAGCTGCTGGTCGTGGAACAACGCGGCGAAACCGTCTACGGCGGACTCGTCGCTGTGACTGGGGGACGGGCTTGGGATCTATCGGCCCAGTTGCCCGAAATGGAAGCAGAACGAGGAGAGGTTCAGGTACTGCGGGCTCATATGATCGCTCATGCGGCGATGACTGGCTCGCGCTCATTGGTCATTCCCACGATCCGTCAACCAGAACCTGGTCAAGTTCAGCTACCAGCACCTGGGTGGCCCCCCGCCCAATTGCACCTGCTCATGGGCACCTGGCAACAACCACTGCGAACAAACTGGCACGCCGCGGTAGCTCCCGTAGTGGACCGCTTAGTCCTTTAGCGCTGTTGCACCGTATCCAAAACGCCACCGCCCGGATCATCGCGATGTCGTGGATCATCGTCAGATCGAATCGGATCATGACGCGGCGAAAGAATGTCACGAACAACCAAACCGGCTAGGACCGCAGTTGCAACGACGTGCACGGCAATGGCAGCCGCGTACCACTCATCCGGTAGTCCGTATTCCCCTTCGTCTGTTCCCACGAGATACCACCACACTGCAACGAAATAAACTGCCTCGGCGGCCTGCCACCAGATCAGATCCCGCCACCGAGGACGGGCCAAAACGGCCAACGGGATCAGCCACAGCACAAACTGCGGTGAATAAACCTTATTGGTCAGCAGGAACGCGGCCACTACGAGAAAGCTCACCTGAGCCACCCTCGGCCGAGTGGGCGCTAACCAAATGAGCACAGCAATCCCGAGACACAGCACCACGAGAGAAACGAAAGCGAATACGCCGGAAGTCTCCGTCCCCGGTCCCAAACCAACTTTGTCTAACATCAACCAGATCGACCCGAAGTCATGCGCACGCTCGGCTGAAAACCGGAAGAAGTAGGACCATCCTTCAAAGTTCGCGATCATGAACGGAACGTTGATGATCAACCAAGTTCCCACCGCCGTCACAAGCATGGTTCCGAAGGCAGCGAGCCGTTTGTCACGCAAACACAGAACGAATAGGGGTCCGAGCAAAAGCAACGGATAGAACTTACTCGCGATCCCCAAACCCAACGCGACTCCGGCCCACGCCGGATAGCGACGTGACCACGCCAATAACGCCAGCGCCGTAAATGCGATGGCAAGCCAGTCCCAGTTGATAAACGAGGCCAGCAGCACCGCGGGGGATGCAGCCAAGAGCAGACCATCCCAGGTTCGACCTCGAACGGTTAAGGAGGTTGCGGTCAAGGCCACGAGAAAAAGCCCGTAGGAGAAGGCTGCATTCACGAGGTAGAACGTGACACTGCCACCTCCAAAGACGGCAGCTATTCGTGCGGTTAGCCACACCCAGACCGCGGTGAAGGCGGGATATTCGAGCGGCTGCCCATCCTGCGGCCAGTCAACTATGGGGAGATATCCGTCGGCGATTCCTCGCAACTGATAGAGCACTGGGATATCGCTGTAACACAGCGCCTCATAACGATCAGGACTTAACCAGTTGTTGGCCATACAGGGCCAAGTTCGCAATAGCCCCACCCAGTAGACGATCGTTCCCACGACCATGATGATGCGCAACGGCGTCCAGAACCTGGGCTGACGCTGATGGGTGCCGGCGGGTCCGCCGAGAAACTCGTTCCCTACCCGGAGGTCCGGATCGGAACGGGTCGGCTGTACTTGCCCGTTTGCGACCACGAGGGAACTCTACCGTTCCTTACTGCTGACCTAGGTGAAAAATCCCCACTCGTGAACTAGATCAAAAAGTTCATCCGGTGGGCACTGGCTCCGAGTCATTCCGGCCTTGTGGCAAAACGCCCTCTTGTTCAGGTACTGGTTCATTGCTGGGAGTCGGTTCGGGGTTTTCCGTCGGCGGCAGGCTCGGCTCAACCGGCGGTGACTGCGACGGTACTGCCGACTCAGTTGGTGACGGCTCCTCCGATGGACTCTCACTGGGGGACTCAGAAGGCTCTTGTGTCGGGATTGTTCCACCGGGTGGTACGAAATCCTCCAT
>JAOZTQ010000054.1:0-4884 GCA_029939085.1 Candidatus Nanopelagicales bacterium | reverse complement strand
CCCGTCCAAGACGCCCGTGTTCCCGTACCCGAATTCACAACGGACTGGAGGGCATAGTTGACCGTGTCCATTGTGTCTTGGTCGAAGACTCGTTTACCTCGGTTGGGATCGATCTGATAGTTGACGTCACCGGAATCCACGATCACTTCGCGCAAGATTGTGGGATCTGCTGCGCGACCACGCGCGGCGAAAGTGCTGAAGCTCGAAGCCATATCAATTGCCCGTGGTGACGACGAACCAAGAACGAACGTTAAATTCGGTTCTATCCCGGGGGTGTCTTTCGGCAATCCGAGTCGCTCAGCAGCATCGATTGATTCCTTAACCCCTACAGTGCTTTCCGCGTCCACATACGCGGTGTTGATTGAGTTGGTGGTTGCGGTCAGCAACGAAACCGACCCATAACTCGAGTTACCGAAGTTCTGCAGCGTGTAACCGTCGATTGTTGCCGGTGAAGATCCGTTCCAGATGGAGTCCAGACCGAATCCCTCCTCAATCGCGGCTGCGAGGGTAAACGCCTTGAACGTCGAGCCTCCTTGAGCACGGGCCTGGAGCGCGTTGTCTAACTGGTTATCCAGGTAGTCCTCGCCACCATAAATCGCAACGATTTCACCCGTTCCGGGCCGAACGGCCGCTAGTCCGATACGAAGTCGCTTCGTTTCAAACTCCGGTCCTGATTCTTCAACGGCGGCAACCGCTGCTTTTTGCGATTTCCGATTGATCGTGGTCACGATGGTCAGACCGCCGCCGGAAAGTTCAGCTTCGGTCCAGCCTTCTTCCAACATCTCCCGCTTGACTGCCTCGATGATGTAGCCGTTTTGACCCGACAACTGATTAGCATTGGGCGGCTTCTTGAACTTGGGGAAATCGGCTTGTTGCCGTTCTTCAGCGCTCAACCAACCCTTTTGGACCATTCCATCCATGACGTAGTACCAACGGTCGACGAGAGCGTCTTTGTAGAGCGTTGGTTCATAGTTTGCCGGCGCTTGGATCATTGCTGCAAGCGCTGCTCCCTCTTCCATGGTCAACTTCGAGGCCGACTTACCGAAGAAGACTTCCGCAGCTGCTTCGATGCCGTATGCACCTCTGCCGAAGTAAATCGTGTTCAAGTAGTTTTCTAGAATTTCGTCTTTGGACTCAATCGTTTCGAGCTTGACCGACAACACCAATTCGTTGATCTTGCGCGTCCACGTTTGATCCTGCGTCAAGTAGGCGTTCTTGACATATTGCTGGGTGATCGTCGATCCACCCTGCGTACTTCCTCCGGTCAGGTTGTTCCAAACCGCCCGGAAGATCGCCTGGAACGAAAATCCACCGTGATCGTAAAAGTCTCGATCCTCTGCGGCCAATACCGCGTACTGCACATGCTCGGGAACCTCGTCCAACGGGACACTGGTCCGCCTCACGTCACCGATGCGGCCAATCTCCCGCTTCCCATCGTCGTACATCACCTTGGTGGTCTCGGCGATCGCAACATCGTTGGGTTTGGGAACCGGAAGCAAGAACACAGCTGCGGCGAAGGCACCAGCCCCGATAACAGCGAGGGTCAGTAGCGATCCCAAAACCAATTTCCAAGATGGGATAAGCCGTGCCGCTCCCGACTTATCTGATCGCGGATAGTTGATCACACTCTTCCCCTTCGTCTCGGCAAGGCGCGGGGAATGCCATCACCTAGGACATAGGAGATAACCAGGTGATTCCAGTGACAATCCCGGCACACTTCCACGACATATACCCGGAATGCACCAAATTCATGCGCCAAAGTTTCAAGTTCTTTTGTTGAGCGGACTCGACCCGAAAGTTCGCCCATCTCAGCGCCAAATGTGTACGTGAGATGAGTCAACGGTGTCCGACGACAGACCGGACAATCGCGCTCGGTAACTTCACCGTGATACTTCGCCGTCCTCAGCAGCATCGGGTCCGCATCACAGATATCTTCCTCAAATCGACCTCTCGCGAGTCCGAGTAGCGCTGCGCGTCGCTGCATCGTGTAATCCGTGATTTGACGAGGCTGAGTGGGATCAGCGACATTTTCCGGTTCTGGCAATGCCTCGCGCGGCGGTTTCGTGGCACCCGAAGTTACCCGCGTGCCGCGGGGAACCTGGTTCTGTCGAGGTGATGCCATCGCTCTAGAGTAAGTTGCATTGGCCAAATTGCCATCTTCCCGATGCCTAGACGTTATAGGAACGCAAAACAAAAGCGATTCCCACTCGTCAGGTAGCAAAAAAGTTTCAGGATCTGCGACTTTCTGGCGCGCTGAGGTTTAAGGGTCCTTGCCTTGGGAAAACTCTAAGCGTAAAGTGATATATCGAAACGACATATCTAGTTTGAGTATCGGTTCGCTACTTTCTCGGTCTAGCCGAGGAGGAAGTCAACCGGGCAAAACGTAGATATCTCGTGAAACTGAATCCGGAAAGACCCGGAACGACGGAAGGAAGATCAGTATGGCCAAGCGCTCAGAGGTGCTTGAATTCGCCGTGCTCGGTCTGTTACAAGACAACCCGATGCACGGTTACGAGTTGCGTAAGCGACTCAATAGCGTCCTAGGTACCTTCCGCGCCATTTCCTATGGTTCGCTCTATCCCTGCCTTAAGGACTTATTGCAACGTGGCCTGATTGAAGAGGCTGGTCCAGCGGATGCGGGAGCGCCGACACTGTCGGGCAGGCGGGCCAAGATCGTCTACCGACTCACGGCCGAAGGCAAAGAGTACTTAGCGGATCTACTCGAAGATAGTGGTCCGCAAGCATGGGAAGACGACAGGTTTGGTGTGCATCTAGCATTCTTTGGTCGCACCGATGCGGACGTTCGCATGCAGATCTTGCAAGGACGACGCTCGCGTCTAGAAGAGCGACTAGCGAGTCTGCGTTCGTCAATGTCCCGATCCCGGGAACGCCTAGACACCTACACACTTCAACTCCAACAGCACGGTCTCGACTCAGTAGAGCGTGAGGTCTCGTGGCTGCGCGAGTTGATTGACAACGAAACAGTAAGCAAACCAGGCAGCGGTGTATCCACTGCCTCCGACCCCGGCCACGGGCAACCCGCCCACCGGTAAACGAAGGAGAGAATAGCGATGGGATCAATTCGTGTCGCACTCGTCGGCGTAGGTAACTGTGCCGCGTCCCTAGTGCAGGGCGTTGAGTACTACCGAAATGCCGACGCAGAGTCCCGAGTTCCGGGGCTAATGCATGTCCAGTTCGGCGACTACCACGTCGGCGATATCGAGTTCGTCGCTGCGTTCGACGTAGATGCCAAGAAGGTAGGACAGGACCTGTCCGATGCCATCCTGGCCAGCGAGAACAACACAATCAAGATTGCCGACGTGCCACCCACCAGCGTGACCGTTCAACGCGGACCCACTCTTGATGGTCTAGGTAAGTACTACCTCGACACCATCACCGAGTCACCGGATGAACCCGTTGATGTCGTAGCCGCATTGAAAGAAGCTCGTGCAGACGTCCTGGTCTGTTACCTGCCGGTCGGCTCTGAGGACGCCGCCAAGTTCTATGCGCAATGCGCCATTGACGCTGGAGTCGCGTTCGTGAATGCCTTGCCGGTGTTCATCGCGGGAACTCCCGAGTGGGCAAAGAAGTTTGAGGATGCAGGTGTCCCCATTGTTGGTGACGACATCAAGTCCCAGGTCGGTGCCACCATTACCCACCGGGTCCTCACGAAACTTTTCGAAGATCGTGGCGTGACTGTCGACCGCACTTACCAACTCAACGTTGGCGGCAACATGGACTTCAAGAACATGTTGGAGCGCGAACGACTCGAGTCGAAGAAAATCTCCAAGACGCAATCCGTCACCTCGCAGATGTCACGGGATATCGGAGCACGAAATGTGCACATCGGCCCCAGCGACTACGTGGAGTGGTTGGACGACCGCAAATGGGCGTTTATCCGCCTAGAAGGTCGCAACTTCGGTGATGTTCCGCTGAGCCTGGAGTACAAGCTCGAAGTTTGGGATTCACCCAACAGCGCCGGAATCATCATCGACGCGCTTCGTGCGGCCAAGATCGCGAAGGACCGTGGTATCGGTGGCCCGATTCTGTCGGCCTCGTCGTACTTCATGAAGTCGCCTCCGGTGCAATACACCGATGATGAAGCCAAGCAGGCAGTGCAGGACTTCATCGACGGAAAAACCGAACGCTGACCACCGTCACCTAACGTCGGTATAGACCGAGACGGTTTATCGATGGCCCGAACCAAGTTTTGGTTCGGGCCATCGAAGGTTACGGGGCTCACTGCCTCTTTTTCTCATCTGGACGCGCTAAGGTCTGAGCATGGAATTCGACGGGCGCAGTATGGGAATCGGAATCGCACTCGGAACCATAATCGGCGTATTTCTCTGGCTAGTCACCGGCAACCAAATCTTCATTGTTCTCTTCGCTGCAATAGGTGCGGTCTTGGGAATGAACGCGGGCTGGTTCAACCGCAAGGACGCTAACGGAAAGTCCCAGGACCGACAAGACTCCGAATAACACCCCAAATCGAGTCAATCAGCCTGCTGCACCGAGCTAGCGCAGTAGCGTCATTACTGTGGCAACTCAAGAGCGCGCTCCGATCTTGGTGCTACTGCGCAACACGGGCTTTCTCCGCCTTCTCGCCACTCGACTCACTGGAGCTTTTGGAGACGGGCTACTGCAAGCAGCCCTCGCATCTTTTGTCTTGTTCTCTCCAGAACGTCAACCAACACCGCTAGCCATAGCCGTCTCATTTGGCATCCTTCTTCTCCCGTATTCCCTCGTGGGACCCTTTGCCGGGGTCTTCCTCGATCGCTGGAGTCGCCGCCAAGTACTCGTCCGGGCGAACTGGTTGCGTTGCGCGACAGTTCTGCTCACCATCCTGGTTGTTTCCAGCGGTAGTGAAGGCATGGATCTCGCGCT
>JAOZTQ010000053.1:4605-7980 GCA_029939085.1 Candidatus Nanopelagicales bacterium | reverse complement strand
CGGCAGATGAGATTCCTCCCCAACCATTTGCCGTTCCTGGAAGTGAGGTCGATCGTCGGCTCATCCCGCCCGCACCACCATCCGCTCATACCAGTCAGGTGGCACCCGCCGCGACGCAGAAGGTAGGACCGGATGGACAAGTTCTCGCAGACTATGGCCGTCGAGCAGGCGGATTTATCGTCGATTGGTTAATCGTCACTGCTGGTGCTGGACTGATTGCGCTAATCGTTGTTGGCGGGGTTATCGGTTTCGATTCAATCTTCGATCAGGATGCCCTGACTGAGCTCTTCACCAAGGCCCAGGAAAACCCGGGGTATCAGCCAACGGAAGCGGAAGCGACAGCCATCTTTGGACCTAATTTCGGGGCAGCTGTTTTCTGGGTTGTTGGTCTCTGGTGCTTGGGTAGTTTCTTGAATGGTGTGGTTTTGGTGGTCAGTACCGGCCAGACGCTAGGTGATCGACTCGTCTCAGTGAGAAAAGTCCGGGCGGGGCGACGCTTGCCGGGTTACGGATCTGCACTTGTGCGCTGGTTGATCCCATTAATGCTGGTCTTATTGGCGCCGTTCACATGTCTACTGAGTCTGCTTTTGTGGGTAGCAGACCACGCGTGGCCCATCTGGGAACCGATGCGCAGAACCTGGCAAGACCTTGCAGCGGGTACCGTGGTGGAGCGAGCCGATCTGATTGGACCACCGCAACGATGAATATGAACAGTTCTGGAGCCCCATTCGGTCGGGTCTTGACCGCAATGGTCACGCCGTTCACTGATGACGGAGATGTGGACCTAAATGCCGCGGCGGAGCTGGCCAACGACCTTATTGATCTCGGGAATGATGGCCTTGTCGTCAGTGGAACGACGGGGGAATCACCCACCACAACGGATGCTGAGAAACAAGCTTTGTTGGCCGAGGTTGTGAAGGCGGTAGGACATCGGGCCCACGTGGTCGCGGGTGTCGGTACGAACGACACCCGACATAGCTGTGAACTGGCCCGAACCGCCGCATCCGCTGGAGCGGACGGTCTTCTGGTTGTGACTCCCTACTACAGCAAGCCACCGCAGGACGGTCTGTTGCGACATTTTGAGTCCGTAGCCGATTCCACCGATTTGCCGGTAATGCTTTATGACATACCGGGTCGATCGGGTGTTCCGATAGCGCACGAGACCCTCGTGCGATTAGGTGAACACCCGAAAATCGTCGCGAATAAGGATGCTAAGGGTGACGTATTTGCAGCGCAGCGAGTCTTAGCTGAGGCTGACTTGGCGTACTACTCCGGCGATGACGGTCTTGTGCTACCACTGCTGAGTGTCGGCGCGGTAGGTGTCGTGAGTGTCGTGGGGCATATCGTGGCTGATCGGATAGCAGCAATGGTCTCGGCGTTTGTAGCCGGTGACATTGCCGCCGCTCGCGACGCAAGCAGCGATTTAGTCCCAGTCATCGTAGGAATCATGGAACGTATGCAAGGTGCGATTGCTGTTAAGGCGGCCCTCGATCTACTTGAGCGCAGCGGCGGCGGTGCACTTCGGTTGCCGCTGATTAGCGCAGATGAAAAGCAACGCGAGCAACTGCGAAGCGATCTCCGCGCCGGCGGATTCGAACTATGACCGAGGCGGCACCGCTTCAGCCCCCTGAAGCTATCCGAATCGTGGCACTGGGGGGACTCGGCGCCATTGGGCGCAATATGACCACATTCGAATACGAGGGCCGACTTCTCCTGGTCGACTGTGGCGTTTTGTTCCCTGAAGACGAGCAACCGGGTGTGGATCTCATCCTCCCGGACTTTGCATATCTCGAGGACCGGTGGGATGACATAGACGCGTTAGTCCTCACCCACGGACACGAGGATCACATCGGTGCAGTGCCATATCTGCTCCGGTCTCGCAGTGATATTCCGATTTATGGATCAAGACTCACCTTGGCACTGTTGGAAGCAAAGCTGCGCGAACATCGCATCAAGGCTGATCTGCGCGAAGTGGAAGCCGGCCACTCGGCCCAGGCGGGCCCATTTGAAGTTGAGTTTTTCGCGGTTACTCACTCGATACCGGATGCGCTCGCCGTAGCTATACGAGCCGATGGGCAACTTTTGGTGCATACCGGAGACTTCAAACTTGATCAACTGCCGTTGGATGGTCGGGTTACGGACTTACCAGGTTTGGCGCGACTGGGGGATGAGGGTATCGATCTGCTGCTGGTCGACTCGACCAACGCAGAGGTCCCGGGGTATCTCGCTAGTGAACGGGACATCGCGAGTGTGCTTGATCGGGTTTTCGCGGGTGCCCGGGGTCGCGTGATAGTCGCGTCATTCGCATCACATATCCATCGAGTTCAGCAGGTTTTGGATGCTGCGGCATCTCACGGCAGACGTGTGGCATTTGTCGGTCGCTCGATGGTGCGAAATATGAATGTCGCCCGAGATTTGGGATATCTCGACGTACCCGGTGGCATGTTGGTCAAGTCAGATGCGCTGCCGGATCTACCAGATGACGAGGCAGTTCTCGTGTGCACTGGATCCCAGGGAGAGCCCATGGCTGTCCTTTCCAGGATTGCGAATCGTGATCATGCGATTGAGATTGGTCCAGGCGACACTATCGTTTTGGCGTCGTCCCTTATCCCGGGTAATGAAAATTCGGTTAACCGCGTTATCAATGGACTCACGCGACAAGGTGCCACGGTGGTACATCAAGGTAATGCCAAAGTTCATGTATCAGGGCATGCCTCCGCAGGTGAACTTCTCACGTTCTACAACATCCTGCGACCGAAGAACGTCATGCCGGTTCACGGTGAGTGGCGGCACTTGTGGGCAAATGCCGCTCTTGCGAAACAAACTGGTGTTGAGGATGAAAACATCGTCATTGCCGAGAACGGTTCGATTATTGACCTCGCACATGGAGCGGTCAAAGTGGTTGGCAAAGTGCCGGTGGGCTTCATCTACGTGGATGGATCCAGTGTCGGGGACATAACTGAAACTGAACTCAAGGATCGTCGTATTTTGGGTGATGAAGGTTTCATCTCAGTATTTGTGGCTGTTGACGTGTCGCGTAAGAAAATCGTTGCCGGTCCTGAGATACATGAACGTGGATTTGCCAGGGACGACGAAATCTTCAGTGAAATTCGACCCGAATTGGCCGCAGCAGTTGAAGAGGCGCTGTCTCAGGGTGTCGATCAACAACAGCAACTGCAGCAAATCGTTCGGCGCACTGTCGGTAGATGGGTGTCACGCAGTCACCGTCGTCGACCCATGATCGTTCCCGTCGTGGTGGAGGTATAGCTGGTCCGCGTTTCGGTTCCAGACCGCGTCGTACCTCGAAGATAGAGTGCTGACATGGGATCCTCGCGTGCCACAACCAGGCGCTCCTCGGGCAAACCGGCCCGTAAG
>JAOZTQ010000053.1:0-4505 GCA_029939085.1 Candidatus Nanopelagicales bacterium | reverse complement strand
CATGGGATCCTCGCGTGCCACAACCAGGCGCTCCTCGGGCAAACCGGCCCGTAAGAAGTCGGGGAAGCCTTCGAAATCCCCGAAAGCTACGAAAACTGCGCGAAATACTAGCTCGAGTAAGTCAACGAGAAAGAGCTCCGGAAAGTCATCGGGCAACGATCAGCCTGGTCTAGTTGTTCGCTCTTTCGGTGCCATTGGTCGCGGCATTGTGGCTGCTTGGTGCTGGCTAGGTAGTCTGCTTGGCGGACTTATCCGGTCTTTTGGTCAGCCGGAGGACCTGGATTACGACGAGGCAGCCCCCGATCAGGATGAGGCCGTTATCTTGCGGGACGGTTTGGCGCTGTTGCTGATAACCATCGCGATAACGCTAGCGGCGGCATCATGGTTACCTGCTGAGGGGCCGATAGCGACGGGAATCTCATGGGCCATGAGTGGTCTGTTCGGCCTGGGCTTTTGGGCTGTTCCAGTGCTCCTGCTCTGGCTGTCCTGGCGGCTGATGCGTCACCCCTCACGTTCGGGTGAAACAGGTCGATTGTTCTTCGGTTGGTCCGCTCTCGTGATGTCTTTTTGTGGGCTTCGGGCGATCGCGGTGGGCGCACCTTCGCCAACCGAAGGTTGGGACCAACTAGCGCAAGGTGGTGGCTTTCTGGGTTGGATCCTCACAGCACCATTCGTCACGTCAATCGGGCCGCCACTCGCTGTAATTCTCATGCTGTGTCTTCTGAGTATTGGGGTGCTGATCTTGACCTCAACGCCCATTGCTCAGGTTCCGAGTCGAATCCGTGCAGTTGGGCGGCGGGTCGGTAGTGCTGCGAAAAATCTGCGTCGAAACGACGGATTAGATCACCTCGAAAAAGACGAACCGTTCGCGTCCCCGGTCATAACCCTCCCACCCGAGCCAGAACCACTAGATCCGGAACTACCGGAGCCACCGGTAGAACCCGAGAGTCAACATTCCCAAGATCCAGAACCACCCTCGCTGGCGGAAGAGTCAGTTACCACGGTGGAACAGCTGCGATTGACGCAGGATGACGATTATCAGCTACCCGATCCGGCTGTCCTGGCGACGGCACCGCCAGCAAAAAAGGCAACAGCCGCGAATAATGATGTCGTCGCAGCGCTGACTGAGGTACTCCGGCAGTTCGAGATTGACGCACGAGTAACCGGTTTCCAACGAGGCCCGACAGTTACCCGCTACGAGATTGAACTAGGCCCTTCGGTAAAGGTTGAACGTGTCACGGCTCTGAGTAAAAACATCTCCTACGCAGTGGCATCCGCCGAAGTTCGGATTTTGAGTCCGATCCCTGGCAAGAGCGCTATAGGAATCGAAATCCCGAACGTTGACCGTGAGTGGGTAATGCTTGGCGATTTACTCCGATCTCGCGCTGCCACCTCTGATCATCATCCATTGCTTGTCGGAATGGGTAAGGATGTAGAAGGTGGCAATGTATGCGCCAACTTGGCGAAGATGCCACACCTCTTGGTTGCCGGCGCTACCGGAGCTGGCAAGTCCTCCTGTATCAACTCATTCATCACATCACTGTTGATGCGAGCGACACCGAAAGAGTTACGACTCATCTTGATCGATCCGAAGCGAGTCGAACTATCCATCTATGAGGGCGTGCCGCACCTGATCACGCCCATCATTACTAACCCGCGCAGAGCGTCGGATGCACTGCAGTGGGTCGTGAAGGAGATGGATCTTCGGTACGACGACTTATCAGAACATGGCTTCCGACATATCGATGATTACAACCGGGCTGTTCGGGCCGGCACGGTAACGGCGAAACCAGGCAGCGATCGCACACCGCGTCCTTATCCGTACCTGCTGGTTGTGGTCGATGAGCTGGCTGACCTCATGATGGTGTCACCGCGCGAGGTGGAAGATTCCGTTGTCAGGATCACGCAGCTCGCAAGGGCTGCTGGCATTCATCTGGTACTTGCGACGCAGCGTCCCAGCGTCGACGTCGTCACGGGACTGATCAAAGCTAATGTTCCCAGTCGTCTGGCCTTCGCCACTTCAAGTCTTGCCGATAGTCGGGTCATATTGGATCAGCCAGGCGCCGAGAAGCTAGTGGGTCAGGGAGACGGGCTGTTCTTGCCTATGGGTGCCGGTAAATCAGTACGACTGCAAGGCTCATTTGTGACTGAGACTGAGATTCGGGCTGTGGTTGAGCACTGCATCGATCAGCAGAAACCTGAGTATCGCGATGACGTCTTTAGTGCGGCAAATAACCGACAAGATGTTGATGGCGATATCGGCGGGGATCTTGAGCTTTTGTGTCAGGCAGTAGAACTGGTCATCGACACCCAACTCGGTTCCACATCAATGTTGCAGCGTCGGCTGCGTGTTGGTTTTGCCAAGGCAGGCAGGCTCATGGACATGATGGAAGTCCGTGGCATAGTCGGACCTTCCGAGGGTTCTAAAGCCCGCGAAGTGTTGAAGCAGCCGGATCAGTTGACTGAGTTATTAGAGCAACTTCGCGCTGGGGAACTGTAGTCGCAGGCTGCAACGTACCCTAGTGGAGTGTCCACTAAACCCGTAGCCAACTTGTTGACGCTAGGTTGTGCGCGCAATGAGGTTGACTCCGAGGAGCTCGCCGCTCGATTAGAAGCTGAGGGTTGGCAGGTCGCTGACACAGACCAGACCGGTGATGTGGTTGTGGTTAACACTTGCGGATTCGTTGCCGCGGCCAAACAAGAATCCATTGACCAGATCTTGCAAGCTGCCGACGGAGATGTGCCGGTTGTGGCTGTCGGCTGTCTAGCTGAGCGGTACGGCAAGGAATTGGCCGCCGAGCTGCCAGAGGCTGCGGCTGTGATTGGATTTGATGGCTACGAAAGTCTGCCCGAGACGCTGCAGCAAATCTCACGAGGGGAGCGCCCAGCAAGCCATACCCCACAGGATCGACGCAACTTGTTGCCGATCTCACCAGTGGATCGACCTGACTTAGTGGTACCGCCCGGTCATGGGCAATCCCCGGCCGTCGATCTGCCAGGGGCCGTCCTGCGCAGCAGGCTTGATGACAGCCCGGTAGCACCTCTGAAAATCGCATCGGGTTGCGATCGGCGATGCTCCTTTTGCGCAATACCTCGATTCCGGGGTTCGTTTCTGTCACGTCGCCCGAGTGAAATCCTGGACGAAGCGCGGTGGCTTTCCGACCAAGGAGTCCGGGAACTCGTGCTCGTCAGCGAAAACTCGACGTCCTACGGCAAGGACCTTGGTCAGCCCCGGCTCTTAGAAACTCTGCTGGAGGAACTGGGTGAAGTTGACGGTATCGAACGTATCCGGGTCTCGTATCTGCAACCGGCGGAAACCCGGCTCACGCTGATCGAGGCTATGGCCGCTATCCCGGCGGTAGCGAACTACTTCGATCTTTCGTTCCAGCACGCAAGTGAACCGCTACTGCGTCGGATGCGCCGTTTCGGCGGTACTGACTCGTTCTTGGAACTCATTGCGCACATCCGCAAACTTGCTCCCGATGCCGGAATCCGGAGCAATGTCATCGTCGGTTTTCCTGGCGAAACGGAAGCCGATCTTGCTGAACTGGAACGTTTTCTCGAACTAGCAGAACTCGATGCCGTCGGAGTTTTTGGGTATTCGGTTGAAGACGGTACTGAAGCAGCCGAGCTTTCGGGAGAGTTGGACGTCGATGAGGTGAATGCTCGGGTTGAACACATCACGTCAGTGACCGAACATCTTGCCGCTGGTCGAGCCGAACAGCGGATTGGATCAACAACAAAGATGCTTGTCACCGCCAATGGAACGGATGCATCACAAGGATCGGGGGAGTTCCAAGGTCCGGAGGATGGTGATTTGTCCGTTCCTGAGGTTGTGTCTACCGGTCAATTGGTGTCGGTACGGCTAGTGTCGAGTTCAGGCGTAGATCTCGTCGGAGAGGTGGTCGAGGGATGGCCGACCCGGAGGCAAAGCCCTCTGCGTTAAACATTCCCAACGCGCTAACCCTGGTGCGGCTATTGCTCGTGCCCGTATTCGGCTATTTCCTTCTTGTCGAGGATGGGCAAAACGAAACCTACCGATACATCGCTGGGTTGATATTTATATTTGCCAGTATCACCGACTGGGTGGACGGCTACCTGGCGCGAAAGATGAACGTAGTGACGTCTTTCGGCAAGATCGCAGACCCCATCGCTGACAAAGCGTTGACAGGCGTCGCCTTGGTGGGGCTATCGATATTGGACGATCTAGCCTGGTGGATCACGGCGGTGATAATTGGGCGGGAACTCCTGGTGACTGTGGTGCGATTTGCGGTCATCTCCGACGGGGTTATCCCAGCAAGTCGAGGCGGGAAGTTGAAGACGGTCACTCAGATGATCGCCATTTTGCTCTACTTGCTGCCGCTGACGGGCTTCCTCGTGACGGTGCGAACGATTGTTATGGGTATTGCGCTACTCCTTACGATTGCCACCGGGATTGACTACTGTTTCCGTGCCGTCGGGGTGCGGCGTGCCGCCGAGTTACGTCGCGAGGCATTTGATGACAC